>PMMY01000014.1 GCA_003162655.1 Methanobacterium sp.
CCTGCTCCTGGTAGTTATTCTTATCAGGTAAGTTTCAAGACAATATTCTGATATTGAAAATGGGATCAGTTCCATAATAATTAAGAGTCCAGACAAAAAGTTACCCAGGATAGTTTGAGTGATTTTGAGTCCTCAATATCATATATCAATAAAGACAGAAGTACGCAAATAGCCAGCAATCTTTCGATGAACTTTAGAAAAGACATTACTTTAGGTGTTAGAAACGCAGCTACCTAATTTACAAAATAGTACGGTCCAGTAAATTCATAGCACGAGAAATTTACTTCTGATCGAATTTATATTAAGAGAGTCCGATTCNNTAATAAATTATTGGCTAAAGCCCGGAATGAATTTATACCTCACCTCCTGACATCAGCAACTCTATCCTAATCAGTAGTTTCTGAGAAGATGTTTTCCAGCTTTATTCTTATCCTGCGATTATCAGCATAAAAATAGGATTGCCTGTAACAGGAATATTTTATATCAACTCCCATTTCACGCATTTCCTGCAGAGATAAGAAAAGGGTGCTCCGCCTGATCCCAAGTTTTTCAGCAAATTCCTCAGGAGTTCCGGTCGCTTTCATGGATATCAATGAATCCATACGTCGCAATCTCTCGATGTACTTTATCAAAGACATTATGTTCCAANNCTGTTCCTGCCGGGTTAACCGCTATATTCCTGTTATCTTCAGCGACATCTGGTAACCATTGACTTCAACAACCGGCATACCATCCTTCTCAGTGCCTTTAACAGCATCATATTCGAGCTGGGAACCATCACTTATCTTTGTCCTAGTAACAAATTTTGATTCATCAATGTCAAGGTTTGGATAAGTTATTTTTGCCTTGAACTTGTAGTCAAGAGTCTTTGGCAGACTGNNTGATCTTATCCTCGTAACCCTCATTCTCTACAATAGAATTTGCAAGTTCTTCTATCCTGAACGAACAATACTTGGAGTCAATTATTCTTATTGCAGTCATTTTTATGGCAGACAGCTTATCGTTGTATGATGACTCTATGGAAACATTATCAACCTTGCCAAACTGAAAATCGGCATACTTTGAGGTAATCTTTATATCCCGGGCTTCCTCAATAATTACAGTTCCTTCATAACAGTCGAGGCTGGTCATACCTGAAGTTTCCGTTTTCAGATCAGAGTATTTAGCAACAAATGAGATGTCGCCGGTTTTAGTGATATTGTACTTATCATTATAACCGTTAACTGTCNNCCTGAACTCAGTGCAGTGACTTTTGAGTATTTTGATTCTATATTCAGGTTCCCGGTATTTCCTGCTTCAAGCTTGGAATTGTAAAGATCTGCCTTCAGATCCCTCATCTCTTTGAATTCAATTGTGCTGTATTTATCTTCAATCGAGGTTTTACCTGTTACATTTGATCCATAAAAATTATCATTATAAAGGTCAAGGGTAAGCTGACCCGAAAAGTCTTCCATCTTAACCTCAGAGTATTTTGAATACAATCCGAACCTGCATCCTGAAGGGATCCAGAGTTCCCCCTTCATTGAAAATTCAGAAAGAGAAACCACTTTCCCTCCTTCAAGTTTCATTGTCATCCTTCCCATAATATTGTTACGGGATTCCCAGAAGCTATCCTTGAAAATTACCGAAGATGAACTGCTAGTNNTCACTATTACTGAATTTCAGATTCTGAAGGAATTTATCCAATAAGGCTGCGTCTTCATCAGATTTGGTTTTAGCATCAATAACTAAATGAAATTCTGTCTCACCTTTATCCCACGTATGGATCGTAACATTACATTCATAATTTTCAAGCGCCACGCTCCCGTCTTTATTTATATTGTATTTCCAGGTATAGGTTTTCTGGAGATCAGATCCTGATGCCGACTCTGCAGAAACCAACACTGTGAATATAATGAGTACCAGTGTCCTAAAGAATAATTTTGCTGTTGCTTTCATGGCTGTTAATTTTATTTGTTTCAAGTATTATTAATTCCAGCAGTCGTATTTTCTGCTCATATGTATTGAAGATCGTGTTTATCACCCTTTGATTGGGACCAAGCTCTTTAAGATCCTTCATTGACTGATCATATACTGCATCAAGTTTTTTAATCTCGTCAAAGAGCTGTTTTATGATCACATCATCTGAACCGNNATCCGAACCGCTGAATGACTTAACCTCCTCCGTTTTTAAACTGACAAGTGTCATATACTCCTTCTCACGTCTGCCTAGTGCATTGTTAATTGAGGACAAGGATATTCTGCGTCCCGCGATTCTTCCATTAATGATATCATTGGCAATATATCCAAGCGAAAAGAGAATTATAACCCCCGCAGCAATATTCCTGAACCTTATTATCATCGTCTTTTTGATCAGGTGTTTAACAGGCCATTTCTTTGTGTCCAAATTCTTTTGAATTCCTGCCCAGATAACATTATCATCGGGCGTTTCAACATCCAGATTTTCTCTTTGTCCGGATAGATATTTTTCAAGTCTGACTGACATATATTCTTCCTTTTAGTTGAATGAACAACAGGTCCAAGGCCCGCTTATATTGTGATTTACTTGTTGATTCGGAGATCCCGAGCATCTCCGATATCTCCCTGTGCTTGTATCCTTCCAGGGCGTGAAGAATAAGTACTGTTCTTCCCTGTGGCGGAAGCTCTCTGATAGCATAATGAACCTGCGAGGGATCAATGCTTATATCCTGGTCCGCATCACCAGAATATTCTTCGGAAGCATAATTGTCAATATCCTCGAACTCAAACCTGCCTTTCCTCAGATGAGAGATGCAATTATTTATAACAATCCTCTTCAGCCAGCTTCCGAATGCATTAAAATTTGAAAGTTCTCCGAGCTTCTCAAATGCCGTTAGAAAAGATTCCTGAAGAATGTCTTCTGCATCCATCTTATTGTTCAGAAACCTTATTGCAACATTGTACATAGCTTTAGAGTATTGTTTATAAAGTATAAACTGCGCTTTAACCTCACCTTTTTTGCATCGTGCGAGGATTTCTTTATTGATATTTATTCCGCCGGAGTTCATATTCTCGCACTAAAGACGCAAACAATTGAAAATAGTTGGAATTATTGAAGAAATATTTTCACTTGCCGGCCGCCGAGAAATAAATGAATTCTGATT
>PMMY01000298.1 GCA_003162655.1 Methanobacterium sp.
TGATGATCACTTTGAAAATGTAATGTATGTAGTCTGATTGATAATTATATTATATGTCATGAAACTGTTTGTTAAAATATTTCGAATTAACTCTAACATTGAATAGAAAAAAATATATATTTATTGAATTTTAATTTCATGGAATCTTTAAGGATCAGATACATTCTAATCTGTTTGATTATGTTGATCTATGGCTCTGTTGATTTTTGATATTGTATATTTGAGAACTGTTTCTGGTGATAATGTTATTTATTTCGCTGATTATTTTTAGATGTTAATAATTATTATTAAAAATTTTAAATCATATTCAAAAGAAATGGAATGGTAAAATGTTTAGATTCAATCAACTGATTCCAGGTCATCAAAACTGATGGTCACTTTAGTTCCGGCGCTTCTGTCAAGGTCAATCTCACCATCAAGTTGGCCAGTTATATTGTTTACCAGCTGTAATCCTAGAGATTCAGTATTTTTGAAATCAAGTTCTTCTGGAAATCCTATTCCATTATCGCTAACAATGAGCTGATATCTATTTCCAATTAATTTTAATGAAACGTGTACTTCTCCTGTTTCATTATTGGGAAATGCGTGTTTAAGAGAGTTTGATATGAGTTCATTGATTATAAGACCACATAATACTGCTGTTTCCATATTGAATTTTATATCGTCTATTTCGATTACTGAGATGATCTTATCGTTAACATCGTAGGAGTCCAGTAGATCTGAAGTTAGACTCTTAACGTAATCAGAAAAGTCGATCTTGGAGCGGTCAGAGGACTTGTATAGTTTTTCATGTATTATACCCATAGATTTAACCCGGTTCTGACTTTCTTTTAGTACGTTAACAGCTTCTTCATTTTTTGCATAATGAGTTTGAAGGTTTAAAAGACTGTGAATAACTTGCATATTATTTTTAACCCTATGATGAGTTTCCTTGAGAAGAATGTCCTTCTCATTTATGGACGATTTTAATCCTTCTTCAGTCTGTTTTCTTTCAATTGCATATTTTAATGTACGACCAAGCAGTTTTTTATCCACCTGTCCCTTAATAAGATAATCCTGAGCACCTTCTTTAACTGCACTTAAACCTAGATCTTCATCTTCTAGGCCGGTGATAATTATGATTGGTAGCTCTGGCATCTGATTATGGACCTTGGTGAAAGTTCTAAAACCCTGACTATCTGGAAGACCTAGATCCATGAGTATAACATCGAAATTTTCATTTCTGAGAATTGTTAATGCTTCACCTAAACTTTCTGCAAATTTTAGTTCGAAACATCCATCTGATAATTCTGAAATCATGGTTCTTATTGATACAATATCACCTAGATTATCTTCGATTAAAAGAACACTTGCACTATCACCAACCATTATTACACCCCTTTTAATTAATTATACCCTTCTCCAAAAGTATCCAACTACAATCTAATCATATTTTATTACATCTAATATTTTATATTTCAACTGTTATTAATGTTTCTTTTTTTAGAGGTTTATAGTGATTTTATTCACGAAAAATTATACAATATGTAAGAATATTCACAAAAAATGGTTCGTATTTAACAAAAACACAAATTTTTTTAAAAATTAGTTATTAACTCAAAAAATTTTAATACTTCATGATTAATTGGGCTAATATTATCGATCATTTTTACTGAAATATGTTAGAAGATTTATGTTATATTTTCAAATTTTCCAATGAATTTGATCAACCTTTTATAAGTGAATAATACATAGTTAATTGATACCATGTTAAAGTCTAGGATTTTCATAATTGAAGACGATGCCATTGAGGCTATGGATATAAAAATTAACTTAGAATCTATGGGATATGAGGTTCTTGGAATGGCTGGTTCTGGAGAAGAAGCGCTTCAAAAATTGTCCCAGTCTAAACCAGATATTGTTTTAATTGATATTGTGATAAAGGGCGCTATGAACGGGGTAGAAGTTGCTCATAAGATTAAAAACGAGTTTGATCTGCCATTCATATATTTAACTTCCCATTCAGAAGAAACTACCATGGAAAAAGCTAAGATCACCGAGCCCTTTGGTTATGTGATCAAGCCATTCGATGTAACCGAGTTAAAATACACCATTGAGATTGCTCTCTACAAACATAAAATGGAAAAAAAATTAGAGAGCAGATTACAATATTTTAAAAATGTATTTGATCATGCACCCATTGGAATATTCCATTCTACATTAGAGGGTAAGTTTATCAGGGTTAACTATGCCTTTTCAGATATGTATGGATATGAATCTCCAGAAGACTTGATCAATGATATAAACAAAACTACCATAGCGGAAAAATTATACTTGAATCCAAATCGACGTTTAGAATTTATATCTACAGCATTGGAAGATGATAAATGGCATTCCCACAAAAATGAGTATCTACGTAAAGATGGAAGTATCATGATCGGAGAACTATGTTTTAGAACCATAAAGAAAGATGATGGTACAGTAAAATATGTTGAGGGATTTGTNNGGTATTTATGATTCTTCACCAATTGGGCTATGTACCCTTGATAAAGATTTAAGATACATCCGAATTAACGAGAACTTAGCCCAGATCAATGGGATTCCTGCCATCAAACACATAGGAAAAACACCCCGGGAAATTATACCTACATTGGCTGAAAAAATTGAATCAATGGCTAAACAGACTTTAAAAACTGGCCAACCTATTATGAGCCGGGAAATTGATGGGGTAACAATTGCTAAACCAGGTGTTTTAAGAACTTGGATTTTCCAGAGCGTTCCATTTAAAGATATTTTAGGAAGTATTAATGGAATAAGTTTTTCTGTACTTGAAATTACCGCGATGAAAAAGGTCCAACAAGAAATTGCTGATACTGTTAAAAAACTAGAACTATCAAATGAAGAACTTCAAAGGTTTGCTTATGTTGTATCACACGACTTTAAAGAACCCTTAAGAATGGTTTCATCATTTACACAGCTAATACAAGCACGATATTTAGGTAAATTGGATAAAGAAGCTGATGAATTTATTGATTTTATTGTTGAAGGTTCTAGGCGCATGGAAATTTTATTAGATGATCTGTTAGCTTATTCAAGGATCACATCGGCTGAAGATAAGTATAAGGAGATCAACTTGGATTCGATTATTGAAGAGTGTATGTTTAATTTGAAGCTTGCAATTGAAGAAAATAATGTTGAAATAACTTGGGAATCACTACCAACTGTTTTTGTTAATCGTACTCAGATGATACATGTTTTCCAAAACCTGATAGCCAATGCAATTAAGTTTAGGGGTGATAATACTCCTAAAATCCACATATCTGCCCAGATAGAAGAAGATCATTGGATATTGGGTGTGGGCGATAATGGAATAGGAATTGATCCACAATATAATGAACGCATATTTGAAGTATTTCAAAGGTTGCATCGTAGAGATGAATATGAAGGTACGGGTATGGGTTTGTTCCTTACAAAAAAGATAGTAGAAAGACATAATGGACACATATGGGTAGAATCAGAACCGGGAAATGGATCTACATTTTACTTTACTTTACCATTTGAAAATCCTGTTGTGTACTAATTTATTTTTTTATATTTTACTTATGAAAAATTATATTTCTAAATAGTGAATTCTTTAAAATAAGTATTATTTTAATTTTTGATTAATTTTGATTCTATAGTTAATTAGATTATGATTTAGTTATTATATATAACAAATATTTAGCAGAACTGTTATACTACGAAATGTTTATAAGTATAATAGTTCTATAATATAACTATGGGAAAATGATTAAAAAAAAATTAATCTAAACCCATAAAAAAAACAAGGTGATAATATGTGCGAAGAAGATAAATGTGGACCTATGAACAAAGATTTTGGCATGAAAATGCATCATCATATGAGAGGTATGAAAGGTGGGCATTTCCAGTTNNCGCATGAAAGGTGGGCATTTCCACGATGAAATGAAGAAAGGACATATGATGAAGAAAATGTTCATGAAAAAGATCATGGAACAGCTTTCTGTTGAAGATAAGAAGAAGCTTTTAGTTGCAAAAATGGATATGAAAATATCAATGGCAGAAAAGAAAGCCGAGATCATGAAAGACAAAAAGAAACTTGTGGCAGCAAAAATGGATATGAAAGCTTCCATGGCAGAACAGAAGATCGAAATGTTTAAAATGATCCGCGACATGTTAAAGGAATAAATTTAAATATCTTTTTTAAGTTAAGCTAATAAAATCAGGTTAATAATTAAATTATAATTATAACCTCCTTTTTTTAGACAATTTTTTTTAAATTATATTTTCATTAGATTTATTTTAACAAGATTTTAACTTTTCAATGTTAAAATTGATAACTAGAACTATTAAAATCCTAAATTTTTAAGATTATCGATGTTTCGGAACTTATGTTACTGTGAAGGTTATAGATTCGAAATGTTTTTTATACTATAGTTATATAAAATAACTAAATGGTGAATTAATATGGACGAAGAAAGATTAAACCAAATGGTGGATGATATTTATCTGTTTTTTCCATTGTTTAGAAAAAAACTTTTTAAACACAAAAGAAAGTTAAAACAGAACAGAATGCCCCACTCTTACTATCACATATTAAAAGTGCTTAAGAAACGTGGCGAACTTCCAATGTCAGAAATCGNNACACTCGAATAATGAAATTAAAATGAACTTAGCATCCTTATCAGAGGAAGATTTAGAAAAATTCTCTGATTCTGTTAAAAATATTAAAGATATACTTAACAAAATAGGGAAAGATTAAAACTATTTCAATAAGATTTAGAAACTATCAATTTATTCATAGATTATTTTCATATGTTTTTGAGAAAAGGTATTTTATTTCGATAGATAACATTAAACAATCATTTGAGAGCTTAATGTGCACCAGATAAATTATTTAAATAAGGAATTTTATCTACAACTAAGATTAAAACCCAACTCATTAGTAAAACAGATATAAATATTGGGGGTATCCATTTTAAAGCACTATGTTTAAGCAGGTTCAAGCTTAATAGACTAATTATTGCAATAAGAAGATAATGGTTCAGATAAATGCCATAACTACATCTACTTAATGAAGTAGTTAATCTACCAATAATTCCATTTTTTAAAAAGGATGAAATTTTCAAGGTTGTTCCTTTTACATTTACGTCATTTAAATATTTAAACATCAAGAAGATACCAGAAGCCTGTATAAAAGCGAAGATATCAATTTCTATATAACTTTTGGACAAGTAACTATAATAATAGAACATAGATAGNNAGCTAAATTAAATTCCTTATTATGAATATAATATCCTAAAAACACATAAGCTAAAGGCCCAACAAATATGCCCAAATCAAGATAATACAATGAATAATGGAAGTAAAGACTTAAAGAATAAAGGATTGATGTTATTACTAACAAACTTAAAAAATACTCAATTCCCTTTAAACCCCTATTTTTTACAAAGTCATTGATAATGGGCATTACTAAATAAACGCCTATAATCATCCAGACATACCATCGATTAGCTAAAAACGTCTTAACTATATAAGATATTGCAATAAACATCGAACTGAAAATTGAAAATTTATCTTGAGCAATAATCCCAAATACTAGAGCAATACTCATCCAGAATATAAAAGGCTTTAAAATACGTGGAAATCTTCTTTTTATAAACTCATAAATGGCGTAATTCCTATTTAAAAGCAATGCACCGGATAACATTAAAAATACAGGAACTCCAAACCTTCCTAGAATATTGAAAAAATCATGAACAATCCAATTAAGGTTACTATGAGATGAACCAATCCATAAATTGGCTACATGACAAAGAACAATTCCAGCAATTGCTAAAGCTCTCAATTGATCCAAATAGAATATTCGGTGACCTTTACTTTGATTAAAACTCATTAATTAACTATCCCCTTACAGATTATATTGTAACATTATATTTAAAGTTATAAAAATAGAATGGATCAAATCCTTAAAAAAAAACCATTTTTTTTAATGAAACAAATTTCGTTTNNAGAAAAGAGCTAATAGCAAAAAATTTTTGTGTATATATAATTTTTTTTATTTTAACTGGATATTATTTGATTTTTTCTTTTATACCATAGATACACTACTCCTGCAAACAGTAATGATAGTCCATAGAGTATTATAGGTATCCAAAGGAATTCCAGTCTGTAAAGGAATGATGGGTCACGTCCTAGTCCATATGGTTTTGGTACGTAGAGCCAGATTAGAAAGGCAAAGTAGAGTGCTGTTATTATAATACGAGTGCTTTTTTTGATATGGAGTGCATACATGTACGTGAAAACGAACATAAATGCAAAACCTGTAAAGAACATCGGCCAAATATCAACACTTCCAAAGTACTGTGTGTTGAAAAATGCAACAATCAGAGCGTGTATAGCTACCCAGCTTTCAAGGGTAACTATCCACCTTACATCAAGATGCACTCTGGTGTACGCCAGACTCATCTGGGTAAATAGTAAGAACATGTAAAAGAATCCGGATAATAGTTGTGGATATGATGCCATAGGATGGAACCAGAAGGTGTAAATCAATGCCCATGAGAAGATGTACATATGATTATGCCTGAAAAAATCTGTGACCATGGCTGTGTATGGTTTACCAGGTTTACGTCCCATGAAAACTCCACGAATGGGGTTCATGAGTATTATGACCATGGATAAAAGGATTATAACCGATCCCATACTACTGAGTATTGGTGTGTCCTGTGCAAGTCCATCAAACCATATTTGGGTTTGGATTAGATGTAAAAATATGAAAAAAACCATTATTGCAATTACAACAAGGTTGTACTTGGTAAGATCATAGGTTGGATTGGTTTTTTGTTTAGTAAGATTTTTCTGGGCCCAGTAGATCACACCCCATATCAAAAACTGGTTTGACAGGTAAAATGCCCATACAATGGCCATTGTCCAGAAGTTTCGGGTTGGAAGTTTCCAGTAGTACGAGAAACCTCCCTGAAATGGTAAGAATGTAACAATGAAATGGTTCAGGTTTGGTCCTAGGATCCATATTAGTATAGTAAAAAGCAGACCGAATATTATGCCTCCAATCCAAACGTAAACAGCTTTTTTTCCTTTACCGTTTGAATTGGATATCATCCTGTCGAGCATAAAATTGACCTCAAGAAATATTTATTGTATAGCTATTATCACAAGACTTAATATGCATTTTTGAAGAAATTACGGAAGGTCATGAAAAATATTTTTACATCCAAAAATAAATTCCAGTTTTCAACGTAATATATATCATATTCAATCCTTTTTCTTATAGATGTGTTCCCTCTAAAACCATTTATTTGAGCGTAACCTGTCATACCGGGACGTACATGATGTTTGATCATGTATTTGGGAATTTCATCCCTGAATTTATCAACAAAAAATGGACGTTCAGGTCGTGGACCTATTAAACTCATATTTCCCTTTAAAATATTAAAAAATTGTGGCAATTCATCAATATTAGTTTTACGAATAAAAGAACCGAATTTGGTCTTTCTTGGGTCGTCTTCTTTCGTCCAATGATATTCTACATCATCTTGAACCTTCATGCTCCGGAATTTGTAGATATTAAATTCCTTTCTATTTCGTCCAACTCTTTTTTGTTTGAAAATTACAGGACCTGGACTGGAGAACTTAACCAGTATTGCAGTGACAAGAAGAATGGGGGATGTTACAATAATGCCTCCAACAGCAAGGAATATGTCTCCAATTCTTTTAAGGAATTTATTTAAATTGTTATCTAATGGGACGTATCTTATGTTGATAACTGGAATATCATCAATCATATCGATTGATGGTTTTGCAGAGAAGTATCTGTAAAAATCAGGAACAATTTCTGCTTTAACACCGTGCTTTTCCAAGGTGTTAACAATACTTTCAATAAGCGGGTAATGTCTTGCTGATATGGTAATAACAGCCATATCAACGATATTGTTTAGGATTACATGTTCTAAATCTTTAATACTGCCTATTACCTCTGAATTGGAAATTTTCTGGCCTTTTGCCATGTTGTCGTCTAAAAATCCAATTATCTTGTATCCTATGTAGTAGATTTGTTCTATCTTGTTTGAGAACTTTTCACCAAGATCCCCTGCTCCAATAACCAAAATGTATTGTATATTAAAGCCTTTTCCACGCACATATCTTAATGAACTTCTAAATAGGAATCTTTCAATGATCATGAAGATGGTGCTGAATATTGCAAACATTGCAAGCAGGTATCTGGAATAATCATCAACTTTGATTATGTATAACGTTGTAATAAGGATTAACAATCCTATAACATTAATTTTGAGGATCTGTTTTGTTTCAGATGTAATATTATCAGTTCTTTGTGGACTGTACAAACCAAAGAAGTAGTTGAGAAGNNAAATTTAAATATTTTTGATTTTCTCTTATCATGGTAAACAACCTACTTACTATATATTTGTTAAATCCTATTTTTAAACTATTTCCTATCTCTTAATATAATTTTTAAATAACTTCAATCCACATATTCCCCAGATTCCTACATAAGTTGCTGCAGTAGTAATCCAGGGATATCCTTCTTTATAATGTTTGTTATAAAAGATGTACATTGCTCTGTAAAATTCATAAGTTAGTTTCTTGTTTTGTTTTTTACTATTACTGGCACCTTTATAATGAACTATTTTTGCGTCGCTGAAGTAGATTACCTTCCAATTTGCAGCTTTTATACGGTAACACCAATCTATATCTTCACCGTACATGAAGAATGTTTCATCTAAAAGTCCAACTTCATTGATGGTTCTTGATCTAACCATCATGAATGCACCAACCACACAATCCACTTCGTAGGTCTCATCTTCATTGAGAAATGTTAGATTATACCTTCCAAAACGCCTGCTTTTAGGGAATAAACTTGATAAACCGGTCATTTTATAAAATGATACATTAAAATCTGGAAAACTTCTTCGACAGGCTTTGTCCAGGGTGTTATCTGGCAAAACAACCTTACATCCAAGAGCCCCAACATCTTCATTTGAATTCATGTAGTTCATTGACACTTCCAGACTATTTTCAAGGACTAGGGTGTCAGAGTTGAGTAGTAGCACATATTCTGAACTTGTTTTTTTTATGGCTATGTTGTTTGCATATGCAAACCCCTTATTTTCATCGTTTAAAATAAATTTAATTAAACCATTTTCTGATTCTGTATCAAAGTATTCTTGTAATTTTTCTATACTCCCGTCATTTGATGCATTGTCCACCACGTAGATATCATATTCGAATGGATGATCATTTTTTATAACAGACTCAATTGTCTGCTTGGT
>PMMY01000193.1 GCA_003162655.1 Methanobacterium sp.
TAATTTTTGAGATTTATCCTTTATTTCTAGATCCAAAAAAAAATAACAATGCATAATAATTAATAAAAAAAGTCTGTACTGGATAGAAATTCTCAAATTTATTATTATCTTTATCTTCTTTGTTTTTACCTAATTTAAATGCCAGATTGAAACTATTTAACCTCCAGAAGAATGGAAAAATCAAAATGGTAAATTTTAAAATTTCACCTAATTTACAATTTCTGAAGCTTTATCCTCTTTAAAAATAGATAATTGAGATTTAATCTTTGAACTTACCTTATTAGTAGGGGGATGTTTGAGATGCAACTTTCATCTCTTGAAAGGTAATTATCTGGGAAGTTTATTTCGTCCATTNNCCCATCCATTAAAGAAAATAATAGAATAGAAATGCATTTCTACTTTTAGATGAGTTTAATAATAATTTATAAAAAGTTTAAATACCATAATATAAATTGAAACTTTAGATTATGGGGGTTAAAAAGAATGGATCCATTAACGTTGATCATTGTTGCAATAATAATCTTGATTATTTTGGGACTATCAATCCGAATAGTCAATCAATACGAAAGAGGGGTTGTTTTCCGTTTAGGGAAGGTTATAGGGATTAAAGAACCGGGATTAAGAATAATAATTCCTTTAGTGGATCGTATGGTTAAACCTTCACTTCAGATTATTACCATGCCCATCCAATCCCAGAAAATCATAACAGAAGACAATGTTTCAATTGACGTGGCTGCAGTTGCCTACTTTAAAATTGTGGATCCATACAAAGCAGTTGTTGAGGTCGAAAATTACACCAGAGCAGTAAACCAGATATCACAAACAACAGTTAGAAGCGTTGTTGGTCAGTTCAACTTGGATGAGATACTTTCGGAAACACCAAAAATTAACCAGAAGATCAAGGAGATCATAGACAATCACAGCGAACCATGGGGAATCAGTGTGACCACAGTAGAAATAAAGGACATAACACTTCCGGAAAATATGAAAAGAGTTATAGGATTACAAGCTGAGGCTGAAAGAGAGAAAAGAGCCAAGATCATTGCTGCTGATGGTGAATATTTATCAGCTGCTAAGTTGGGAGATGCTGCGGACATCATATCCCAACATCCAATTGCATTACAGCTCAGGATAATGCAAGTTCTAAACCAGATAGCTGTTGAGAAAAACTCAACTATAATATTCCCTGCTCCCCTCATGAACAGTATAAGTGACATTTCTAACTTCTTAAAAACAGAAAACATGGAGTCTGAAAAACCTAAAGAAAATAAATAGGAAACTGGAAAATTTTCTATAAATTAACTTCCAAAAATTTCTTTTTTTCCTCAAAAGAATTAGATCCTGGGACATTAGAAGTGTAGAGTATCAAAAACCAGGGCAGCGTTATGAATAACAAATATAGAATCATTGAAAATCCTTTAAACTTTCCTAATAAGGATTATCTAAACATGTGGGTTGATACATTTTGATTGATGTTGAGAATCTTACCCGTGTGTTTGGTGATGTGAAGGCAGTGGAT
Source organism: Methanobacterium sp. (assembly GCA_003162655.1). Classification (GTDB taxonomy): domain Archaea; phylum Methanobacteriota; class Methanobacteria; order Methanobacteriales; family Methanobacteriaceae; genus Methanobacterium_B. The sequence continues at coordinate 1,520 of PMMY01000193.1, forward strand.
GGAATAACTTTTCATGTTAATGAAGGGGAGATTTTCGGGTTTCTAGGACCAAATGGTGCTGGAAAGACTACTACAGTTAGGATGCTTAGCTGCCTAATATCTAAAACTAGTGGAGAAGCCCATATCGCAGATTATGATGTGAGTAACTATTCAGATTCATTGAAGATCAGGAAGATTATTGGATTGGTACCCGATAACGTAGGTCTCTACGAAGAATTAAGTGCTTATAGAAATCTTGACTTTTATGGGAAGCTGTATGAATGCCCAGAACAGCGAAGGAAAGAAAATATTGAGCGTTTGCTCAGGATGCTAGAACTCTGGGATAAAAGGAATGTAAAGGTTGGAACATTTTCTAAAGGAATGAAACAAAAACTAGCTGTAACACGAGCCCTCATTCATGATCCTGAAATATTGTTCCTGGACGAGCCAACAGTAAACCTGGACCCAGAATCTTCCAAAATAGTAAGGGATTTTATATTCGAGTTAAAAAAAGAAAAGAAAACTATTTTCCTTAATACACACAATCTTGATGAGGCTCAAAGGTTATGTGACAAAATTGGAATATTAAACACAAAACTGAGGGCAATAGGAACTCCAGAAGAACTTGAGGAGTCTGTTTGGGGTAAAAAGACAGTAATTCAATTAGAACAAATAAATGAAGTGATTTTAAAAGCACTGGACAAATTATCTTTAGGGAAGATCGTCCGTAATAATAACAAACTCACTATTGATGTGGTAAATCCTAAATTGGATAATCCGAACATTGTGAATGCTATAGTCGGCGCTGGTGGCCATGTTCAATACGTAACCGAGCTTAGTCCAACGTTGGAAGACGCGTATCTGAAATTTGTGAGGAAAAGCGAATGAAAATCTGGAAATCATGGGTTATAGCAGCCAAGGACTTTAGTATATTCAGAAATAAAAAGAGCGTTATCTATTCTGTAGTTCTTTTACCATTTGTGGTTTCGATAAGCCTACCCATTGCAATCGGTTCGGGTCAGGGCATTCCTCCAGTTTTACTTTGT
>PMMY01000109.1 GCA_003162655.1 Methanobacterium sp.
CTGATTAACCTATTTAATACTAAATTTATTATATTATTTTTGTGATAATTATCAAAGCCAGAATATTCAGTTAAGAAAATCAGTTAATTATAAAATTTTAAAAAAAATTAACTGTTTTAATGATTATAAACTGAACATAGCCCTAATAAATAGTTTTTTTTAAGAGTGATATGACCCTTGTTAAACTTTTATGCATTCTTATCTGGTGTTGTTCTATTATTTCAAAGTTTGTAACTTTGACTAGACCATGAATATCCATATAATGAGGTGTTGCCATGCAAAGCCTACCTTCATCCTTAATTAGGTTCTCCATTGTAATAAGGGACTTTGCATAGAGATTTTCACTTTCCTCTCCACCAGTAGATGCTGAAATACCATATGGTGGATCCGTAGCAATTGCATTTACTTGGTATGGTAATTCAATGTTCCTAGCATCTGCCTGAAATATTTCATAATCCTTTATACCGCAATAATTTAAGTTTTTTATTGTACCTTCAACCATCCTTTCATCAATATCTGCACCAACAACCCTTGCACCCATAATACCTGCTTCTATAAGAATTCCACCAGTACCGCAGAATGGATCAAGAACCAAATCTCCCTTCTTAACCCCAGTAAGGTTAACCATACACCTTGCAAGCTTTGGGCTCATAGATCCTGGATAAAAAAAAGGCCTTTTATGTGGTTTAAGGTTGTAAAAATGTTTTTTTTCAACTTTAAATAGTCTTTCTGTCACAAGAATCTTTCCATTTATAAATATTATTCTTAAGAAGCTTTGAGGATCTTTGAGATTTACCTTAACCCCTTCGACAATGTTATTTATTATGCCCCCTAACCCCCATTCTACCTTGGTTGTGTCAAATTTATCATTTTTATCCATTCTTTTAACTCTTACAGNNGTTTCAATTAGAAGCTTACAAACTTCATGAGTATATGAAAACCTTTTTGCTATATTTTTAAGGAATTCCGAACATTCCTCTGGCATATCAAGAATCAAAACACCTTTATAATGATCTTTTATGTCAAAATGGACATTTTCAGCCTTTAAAACTGCTTCAATTTCTGCTTTTGGCAGTGTTTTATGTTCTTGGGATATTATTAAAACTATTTCCATAAACTCCCTATCCTTCTAGTCAATAATNNCCATATTCTGAAATTAATTCCTCTGCATTTCCTTCTTTAAGCTTTAAAAACATTTGATCAAGATCTTCATTTGTAAGGGATTCAAATATCTTCTGAACTTCTATCTGAACCTTTAATTCACTCTTAAATCGTTTTCTATGTATGTTTTCATATTCTTTGAGGATTGAGTAATCTTTCATTTTAAGTGCCTTTAAAACTGTGTTTGATGCCGTTTTAGCACATTCAAACCCAATTATAAGCCCTCCACCTGTTGTTGGTTTTACTTGTGATGCAGCATCGCCTAACAGTATAGTTCTGTCTTTTACTATGTCTTTTTTAGAATCATAAATTGGTATAAACCCATGATACTTCTTTAATATTGTAACATTTTTATAACAATTATCCGACATGAAATCTTTTAAAACTCTGTTAAGTCCATTATAATCCATGTTTGCAAAGAGCCCTATACGAGCCATGGACTTGGAAACCGGAATTATCCATAAAAATCCAGGTGATATATTTGCATTTGCATATAAATGTACGTTATCTGTGTCAAAAACATCTCTTCCCATATCTAAAAGATATTGAGCAGCCATTACAGATTTTGATTGTGGATTGAATATTTCTGACACACCAGATGCATGTCCATCAGCCCCTATAATGACTTCGGCATTAAAAGATTTATCAAGGTTGCTTACACGAATTTCACCGGTATTTATATCTAAACCACTTACTTTATGATTCAAAAGGAGTTCAACCCCAGAAGCAACTGCTTGTTCTGCCAAAAATTTATCATAACCCACCCTGTCAATTACATATGCCTCAGGATCTTTTCGAGATACTTTTAATATATTATCTGATGGCGAATGTAAATATGCACCATAAACCTCGTTTAAAATGTATTCATCAGGTAGGATGTTCAGATCTTTTATTTTTTTTCCTAAAAGTCCGGCACACTGAAGTGGAACACCTATTTCCCGTTTACGCTCAAACATTACCACTTCGTATCCTTTATCTGCAATATATCTTGCAAATGTTGAACCTACAGGTCCTGCACCAACGACGGCTACATCATATTTTTTCATTTGATTACCTTAACAATTATTTGTTTGACTTCTTTTTGTGAATTTCACAGATTATAGTCACTTTAACACTGGTTAATCTTAGAATTCATCCTTTTAGTTATTAAATTTCATATAAATTCATCTCTATGGTCCAATGTTAAATTTCCTGTAGATTTTAAAGCATTTGATAAAATAGGACAATAAAATAATTCCCCCAATTCACAACTAAAGTATGTTTCATATTTAATAAAGAATTTGTTTATTCTATTTAGCATTTCTTTGTAAATTATTTCAATTAAAAAATTTTGTTTGACTTATAAAGTTCATACACTAAAAAAATTGTATTTTAGATTAAAATTTCTGGTTTTTTATGAGAGATTCAAACTATCAGCAACTCTATAACTGAATAACACTTTAATAAAAATTCTATAATGTTCCAGGTTTTTTTATTTATCACAAATGATTTAAATAATAATATTAATTAACAAATTTTATTGAAATAGATGTTTACAGTTTGAACTTCTTGTCGTACTCTTCCATTACAGATTGTTTTTTCTGTGATTTCTGAGGTTTTTTAGTCGGGGGAGTTTCAAATTCTAAATCATCTCCTTCTATCATACGATTAAGCATATTTTCAACTTCCCCAGGATTTGGAATGTCTTCAAGAATTAAACTAGTCCTATCATGCCCGCCGAATATTTCAATGTCTCCAGAATAAGAAATCCGTTCCATAAGGCTTTGCGAAACTATAATATCCTGAATTTTATCATAGTGCATGTAAACACTTTTTTTTCTTATTATACCTGTTTTAACTATTACTCTTTGGTTGGTGAGTGTGTATTTTTGAGATCTCCAAGATATAATATTCCAAAGTATCCATATTAGCAGCAATAAGATTATGATAATAAGCCCATA
>PMMY01000157.1 GCA_003162655.1 Methanobacterium sp.
AATGTAAAAAAATAAAATTTAAATACGTTATAAAAACATAATAATATTAATCAACTAAATAAGATTTCCTACTTTAATATAATTATTTAATATGTTAAGAGGTGTACATATGGACGATTCTGATAAAAAGGAACTGAAAACCGAACTTGAAAAACTTCAAAGAGAAAAGGAGGATTTAATTAACGATATCCGAGATCTTGACTGGGCTAAAANNCCGAGATCTTGACTGGGCCAAAATTATTAAACTCGAAAAAGAAAATGAAGAACTCCAAAAAAAAGTTGAGTGGCTCGATAAAGATAAAAAGAAGTTAGACAGAGAAAAAGAAAACCTTTTCAGACAGGTTTCTAATTCAAGACACCGAATGTGGTTAAACTCCTTAAAAATAATAATCGTTATTGGAATTGTAGACCTCTTACTGATACCTTTACTTGTAACCTTCTTTAGAATACCTTTACAATGGATATTTTTAGGTATAGGAATTATTACCTTCTTCGGACTACTCCTTCTAGTTAACTATATGTCAGGAACATCATCCTATGACTCAGGAGAATTAAGAAAAGCAATTACAGGATCATTTATAGTAACCTATTTAATATTTGTACCACTCATTAGCTTTGGTACTGTCACAATACCATTAATAGATCCTATATCAGCCGTAGCAAGCTTCACTTGGATAGTAGCAATTGTTGTGATATTCTACTTCGTATCACGGGCCATCGAAGAATATGTTAAGATCAAACATGGAAAGTAAAATCTTAATTTTTTTTTATTTAAAATTATGAAGAAATAATTACAAAAAAGTGTTTAAGATACTAAACCTGCGAGATAACCGGTTGAAAATGCCTGCTGAAGGTTAAAACCCCCGCTAGGTGCACACCCCTGAACAATCTCACCTGCAAAGTACATTCCATTTACAACTTTAGATTCCATGTTACTAGGATTAATATAATCCCTTGAAACTCCCCCACATGTAACAATAGCCTTATCTAATGGTAGATATCCTGTAATTGTAAGCGGGAATACCTTCAATAAATTTATAATAGAATTTCTTTCCTTCTTACTTATCTGATTCATTTTCTTCTTTGGATCTGTACCAACTAAAGTTAAAATAACATTGATCATCCGGTTTGGTATGAATAGTTTCATATAATTTTTAAGATCAACCTTTCCATGGGATTCAAATGCTCCTAAAAACTGATCCTGAAGTTCTTCTGTAGTATATGACGGTTTAAGATCCAGAGATAGTTCTACTTTCCCAGTATTCTCTATTAATGGTATAATTTTCGAGCTGTTATCAAGGATCAGAGGTCCTGAAACACCGAAGTGAGTAAAAAGAAGGTTTCCATCCTGAAAAACCATCTTTGGGTGTTTAATAGTAATATGAACATCCTCCAGAATAATCCCCTGTAAACCTTTCACCCATGATTCTTTTGTCTTTAAAGGTATAATGCCAGGTTCTAAAGGTGTTACACCATGTCCAGTTTCCTCTGCTATTCTGAAACCATCTCCACTAGATCCTGTTTCAGTATATGAAGCACCACCTGTCGCAAGAATAACTTTTTCAGCCTGAATTACTGTATTGAAAGCAAATTTCAATTTAAAAAAGCCCTTCAATTTTAAAGGTTTTTTAATACTTTGAAGACGTGCATTGTAAACTGTTTTAACACCATTTTTCTTCATAGAGAATTCTAAAATCTTTAAAACAGATTTTGAATCATCAGTGATAGGAAACACTCTCCCACCATCTTCAAACTTAAATTCCAAACCCCTAGATTCAAAAAAACCCATTAGATCCTGACTAGAGAATTTTGAAAAAGCAGATCTAAAAAAAGAACCTCTACGTCCAAATTTATTTAATAATTCTTTCAATGATGCCGTGTTGGTTAGGTTGCATCTTCCATTACCTGTAAGAAGAAGTTTTCTCCCTGCTGAAGAGTTTTTCTCGATTAGGATTACTTTATGTCCATTGGATGCTGCTGTAATTGCAGCCATCATACCAGCAGGTCCTGCACCAACCACTGCAACGTCATATATTTCATTATTTTTGTTCATGTGATATCATTATTAGTTTTATGTTTGCTTAACTTATTGGATTATTTTTTAGAAATTCATGTTATGAGGGTGGATGATCTATTGAATAATTAGATTATAATGGATTGATCAATAAAATTAATATAAATATTAATTGGAAAATCAATTCTAATTATTATTTTGGATGATTTTCTAATTTTTTGTATTATTTTATTTTTAAGGTTGAGTTTAGGGTGTTAGCCTTCTTCTGTCCCTTGGGAAGAGTACTGTTTCCCTTATATTTTTTAAACCTGTCAGGGTCATAGTGAACCTTTCAGCTCCAACTCCCCATCCTGCATGTGGCGGCATTCCATATTCAAATGCTGCAAGATATCTATTGAATGAATCAGGATTAAGACCCTGTTTTTTGATCTTTTCAACAAGTAAATCATGATCATGGACCCTCATAGCTCCTGACGATATCTCAAGGTCTTGGAACATAAGATCAAATGCACAGCTTTTTAATGGATTTTCAGGATCGGGCATTACATAAAATGGTTTTATAGATGTTGGCCATCCTGTTATGAAATAATATCCGTCCATAATTTCACCCATTGCCTTTTCAGCCGCTCTTGGCATGTCTTCTCCATGTTCCATATGAACTCCCACTGAATTTACCATGTCCACCATCTCATCGTATTCAATCCTTGGGAATGGTGTTTTTGGTATTTGAAGGTCAAATCCAATTGTATCAAGCTCATCTTGACAGTATTTTTTAACCTGGGTAACTGCATCTACAACCAACCTCTCCAAAAGGTCCATTGCATCAATATGGTCTGTGAAAGCTGTTTCAACATCAATGGAAGTGACCTCGTTTAGATGGCGAAGTGTATCGTGTTCTTCTGCCCTGAATATTGGTGCAATTTCATAAACACTGTCAAAGCCGGATGCCATCATCATCTGCTTATAAAGCTGGGGACTCTGTCCAAGAAATGCCTCCCTTTCAAAGTAGGTTATTGGGAAGAGTTCTGTACCTCCCTCAGTTGCTGATGCACCTATTTTAGGGGTGTTTATCTCAGTGTAATCCTGGCTTTCAAGGAAATTTCTTACAGAATGAAGCATTCTACTTTTGATCTTAAATATTGCACTTACACTATGTTTTCGGAGATCTATAAATCGGGAATCCAATCTAGTGTCTATTTCTGCACGTGTCTTCTCGGTTGTGTCCAGAGGTAATGGTAGTTTTGATTCGCTTAGAAGTTTGAGTTCTTCGGGTATAACTTCAACACCACCAGGGGCCTTACCAGACTCCTGAACCTTTCCTCGGACTATTATTACAGACTCTTTTTTAAGTTTTCGTAAATCTTCAAAGAGTTCTGTGGATACTTTCTTGGAAGGGGCTGTAATTTGGGTAACACCATCCCTGTCCCTTAAAAGTACAAAGATAATTCCTCCAAGGTCTCTCATCTCATGGATCCATCCCATAAGAATTACTTCTTCTTCTTTCATATCTGGTTTCACTTGTTTCGAGTAATGGGTTCTTCTACAGTTTTCTAATGAATCTGTCAATGTTATTCACCTCTGATATTATAAAAAAGCCTAAAATAGCTTCTAAAATATATATTTAATTATGGGTTATTTTACATTTAATTGTAAAATTCAGTATTTTGATACTTAAATATGGTATCAACTTTGATGCACAAATATATTATACTTTGGACTCATTTTCTTTATTATATTTGTATTAACCATGTGTCAATATATTGACTATAGGTCAGTATTATTATTCAACATTTAATATATAAAAAAAACACATGTTCAGTTATTTAATATCCTTTTCAACATCAATTACACGTTTTTTAAATGATTCCGCATGTGCATAAAGTCCTTCGTATTCTGCTAAGGTTATAACCATCTCATTAAGGTTAATTACACCTTTATCAGACAACTTCTGAACTGTTGGTTTTTTAAGAAATGATTCAGCTGAAAGTCCTGAGTACATTTTTGCACAGCCAGATGTTGGCAATACATGATTGGTTCCGGATCCATAGTCACCAGCAGATACAGGGGTTAATTTTCCTAAAAATATGGAACCTGCATTATTTATATTTTTTAATACTTCTTCAGGTTTTTGAGTCATTATGATCAGATGTTCTGGAGCGTATTTATTTGAAAAGTCTATGGCTGATTCAATTGAACCAGCAATGGCTATTAAACCATATTTTTCAAGTGATTCTGAAATTATTTCAGCACGCTCCATATCATTTAACTGTTCCTTGATCCTTTGATCAACCTGCATTGCAATGGTTTCTGATGTCGTAACAAGTACACATGCTGCATTAGGGTCATGTTCTGCCTGTGCCATTATATCCATAGCTATGTAATCTGGATTTCCTGTTTCATCAGTAATTATTAAAACTTCTGAAGGTCCTGCTGGGAAGTCTATATCAACATAACCATAAACCATTTTCTTAGCTGCCGTCACAAATATATTTCCGGGACCTACTATTTTGTCCACTGGAGGAATGCTTTCGGTACCGTAGGCCATAGCAGCAACTGCCTGAGCACCTCCCACCTTGTATATTTCCGTTGCTCCGGCCACTTTAGCAGCTGCGAGAACAACATCCTTTATACTCCCATCCGGCTGTGGGGGAGTGCAGCATATTATTCTAGATACTCCTGCAATTTTTGCAGGTATGACTGTCATAAGTATGGTTGAAGGATAAACTGCTCTACCACCTGGTATGTAACAACCCACACTATCCATCGGACGTATCACTTGCCCTGCAATTACACCATCGTCCACTTCAATCATCCATTCATCAGGTATCTGTGCCTTGTGAAACTTTGCAATATTATCTGCAGCCTTTTTAAGGGCTTTGATAAGTTTATCATCCAAATTTAAAAGACTGTTATTTATTACTTCATCATCAACCCGTAAAACCTTTAAATTTACCTTATCAAACTTTTCAGTATACTGTCTAATAGCTATATCACCATTTTCCTTGACAGCAGTTAAAATATTTTCAACAGTGCCCATGACACTTTCTGCATCAAGCTTAGACCGCTGGAATACTTCCAGGTTTTCCTGATCTTCTAATTTTATTATTTTCATCCTANNGAGTTATATTTTCTTTAATTTTTTTTGATAATCTACTTCATTTCATTTAAATCAGCACATTTATTAGTGACAAATATCCCATTTTTTGATGATTATTACTTTCAGTCAAAACCTTTATCTGTAATGATAAACTAATTTTAATCTACCCAACGTAGGCATGTGATTTTCTTGAAATTAGAACTCAAGTACTTATGTCTTTTTTTAATGAGGTACTGTACAAGGTATACTTTACATGCCCGTAGATTCATTCAAATGTTCCTAAATAGAAGGTGTCTGTAAAAATGTACAAGGATGAGCTCATACAAATACATCAGTTTCTGGTATACGTTTTAAAGAATCTTGAAGACGAATACACAGTAAAAGACGAGTGTAAAGAATACATCTGTCTAAATATTAGCCCCCATCATATACACCGGACAAAAGCCGAACATAAATATGCTATTTTTGTACTTTCAACTGCTATTTCAGAAGTAATAGCCAACAATAACGGCGGAACGTCTACAACAAATATTTCTAATGGTCTTTTTGAACTGGTCAAACGATCTAAAAAAGAACTGATCAAATTCCAGGATGATGGAGCACTAAGATACCAGAACCAAAAAATTAAGATGTAAAAAAAATATAACAAATTCCATTCCATAGTAATTCAAGATTGGAATGAAATATTTCACATTAATTAATTTTATTACTTCATATGTTATCATCAGATTTAAGATGATATCTTTTATAAAAATAATAACTATAATCAATATCAATATATGATTTTCATAAAAATTAATTTTCAAACATGATCGTATTTTAAAGATTTACTATTATAATTAATAGAATTATCAAAACCATTTCATAATAACAA
>PMMY01000081.1 GCA_003162655.1 Methanobacterium sp.
AGAAATGTTGTCTGGATCTGGAATGGTACCCGGAGATCCAAAAACCCAAAAAAGGGGTAAAAATACTATCATGTCCATAATGCTCAAAGGTTCTTAAATTATGGGTAGCCATTGAACAAAATTCATATGTAGCATTGTAAAGGTAAAATATTACTTTTTTATGAATTATTGTTTATGGAAGGAGTAGAATTTTTTTTAAACATGGATTATATAATATGATATGGAGGATTAATCGTGAACCTTGGTAAATTAGATGAAAAATGTCCTAAATGCGGTTGTAAAGATAAAACACTTAAAAGAGATATTGAACCTGAACATTATGCTAGAGCAAAAACTGGAGCTCTATTATGCAGTGAATGTGGATACGTGTTCAAAAGCCGTAAGGATAAAGAAAAAGAAGATGAAAATTAAATTAATCAATTGAATTTTATTTTAAGATTTTTATATATTAATTTTTGAATCTCAATATCTTAAATTTCTACTTATTTTAAAAATTTTATCTAATACATGCATCATATTTTCCAATCGTTTCCTTATAATTAACAGTATAAAAGCTGCTATAATTGACATAACAACAAATATCATGAAGAATGACGTGAAACTATCTATTGGAATTCCTAGAAGATATGGTGTTGGATAGGTTGGATCAGGATACACTGCACTTTATATAATTAAAGTATAATGGAAAAGTTATGATATTTAATTATTTATGTCTATATAGAGATCATTATTAATATTTTTCCTCTAATCAAATGCAATCCAAAACATAGAATGAGCATAAACCAAAAATTATTCGTATAAAAATCTCCAATATACAAAATCATGAACAAAAAGAAGGTATTATGAATTGGATATATACGGATAAAATATACCAATAAGAATTATAAATGTGAAAATTCCCAAAACAATTATCTATAAGAATTCTTAACTAAAATAAGAAGTATATATTGAATTTATTATTGAGATTTTTGTATTAAGAAGTTCGAGAAGGTATTATTTTATCTGGAATGAATCTATAAATAGTAAGAAGTTAATGAAATGAATCTGATAAAATTTTTTGTAGGTTGGTAAACATGATAGTTAAGGAATGGTGTATGTATTGCGGGGAATGTGCTGGTGTTTGTCCTCGCTGTTTAATTGAAGTCCGTGAGACAAGTTTAAATTTCAACGAAGAAGGATGTAAGGACTGCAGGATATGCGTTCAAGTATGTCCTGTCAAAGCGTTAGCCAAAGAGGAATAAAGAGGGAGATATAGTTATGAAGTTAATCGAGACAGAAATTCTTGTAATAGGGGCAGGTCCTGCTGGATCATCGACAGCAAAACATGCAGCCCTAAATGGTGCAGAAGTAATATTGATGGATAAAAAATCCGAAATAGGTGCTCCTAAAAGATGCGCAGAGGGAGTTTCAAAAGAAGGTCTTAGTAAACTTGGAATCGAACCAAACAGCAGATGGGTAACCAAAGAACTCAGCGGAGTACGTCTTATATCCCCCAATGGCACCGATGTCTGGATGAAAGAAGACCAAGTAAAATTGCCAGAAGCAGGTTACATCCTGGAGAGGAAGGTCTTTGATAAGTTCATGGCTATGGAAGCTGCAAGGGCAGGGGCCACAATCATGATAAAAACCCTTGCTAGAGGTATGAGAAAGGACAACAACGGCTACATTGTGAGCTGTGAAAGTATGGGCGAAGACTTAGAAATAAAGGCCAAAATAGTTGTTGGTGCAGACGGACCAGAATCCCGCGTTGGAAGGTGGGGAGGTCTTAAAACCGCTGCTAAACCGAAAAACATGGAATCTGGGATACAATTTGAAATGGTTGGAGTGGAGATGGATGATCCTGATTGTATAGAATTCTACTTCGGAAGTGTTGCACCTGGAGGATACGCATGGATCTTCCCAAAAGGCGATGACATAGCCAATGTAGGCCTTGGAATAATATCAACTTACACTGATAAAACTGCCTATGAACATCTTTTAGAATTTGTTAAGAACTGTCCAGCAACCAAAAATGCCCAACCAGTAGAGCTTAACATTGGCGGAGATCCCGTGGGCGGAATGATAAAAAATCTGGTTAAAGACCATATAATGATAGTAGGAGATGCAGCAGGACATGTTAATCCTTTAACAGGTGGAGGAATTATAACTGCATTAGAAGCAGGTATGTACGCAGGTGAAGTTGCTGCAGCTGCCGTTAAAGATGAGGATTACTCTGAAAAAAGGTTGATGGAGTATCAGGAAAAATGCAAAAACGAAATTGGAAACTCCTTTGATAAGTACCTCAAAACCAAGGACTATATGCTCAGCCTTTCAGATTCTGATCTAGACTCGATTGCAAAAGCATTCCAGAACACTGAATTTGAAAATATCAGCACTAAGGAGCTAATAAAATTACTCATAAAAGTATCTCCAAAAGCATTACTAAAATTAGGAAAGTTATTCTAAAACTATGGATTTTACAATTATGTATAGTTAGTAGGACAATGTTAGATAAAATTACTTCTATAAAATTAAAAATTTACAGAATTAATTTAGATATAAAAATTCATTAGATATAACCAATCTGCGGGAAAAATATTCTGTTATTTGAATTTATTATTATTACAGAGTAGGGCAGGTTAAAGTNNCTGCCCTATTTAATATTATGATGGAATGTTATATTTGAATTTTTATTTTTTACATGCTAGACTATCTGCTTTTGCTGGGCCTGAAACGAACCACATTACAATCTGTGCAATTATAAGAATTCCTACCCAGGCTATATAGTCTACAATCAAAGGTACAATGCCTGTGCCAAATAGTATCACATTACTGGAACTTGTAGCGTATATATAATCTCTTGTTGATCCATACAATCCAAAAAGTATTATAAATACTGTTAATCCTTTAATGCCAAAGCGTCTATTTATTCTCCATCCGATCAGGGCCATTCCTGCCCCATAAAAAAGTGCTGTTGGGATGTAATATCCTATTGGACCAATACCCGATGTATAACCGGGATAATGCCAAAGACCTAGTGAAAAAGCTAGTTAATCTGTTAGTATTATTAATAACCCTGCTGCCAGACCACCAGCTAAAGCACCAGCTATTCGACGTCGTGTAGCATGAGTAAAATAAATAATAATTATTAATACAACAAAAGTTCCTAAAGTTCCATAAATCGTGATTTGATCTAATGTAATTACCATTATAAATCCTCACTTTTTATTCTCTACTTTTTTTTATTTATTTTAATGATTAATGGATTTTTAGACGGGGATATAATGGAAAAATAATATATAAAATATAAAGATTAGGAAGAAAAGCATTGCAATCTGGTGGTATAAAACATCGGCAATATCGAACATTTTATCTTTCTGTGTAAAAAGAGAAAGATAAAGAGGTATAGTTGCTAAAGAAGCAGGTAAAACTGCCACAGCAAACTGTACGAGATTCATATCCCCCTTAATAAATGCATAAACAAGTATAATACCAGATATTAATGTAATAACACTCGCTGCCCTTTGTTTAGATTTGTACATTATATAAGTTCCCATACTTGCCGTATATATAAAAAGGTAAACACTGACCGGTACAATGAAGATATTACCCAGAAGCACAGNNTCTAATTGGAGGAACAGTATAGAGTATCTGATTGAGAAGCATTAATCCTAGTAAAATTGTAAAGGCAGGCATTAAAGTTGCAAAAGATATTATAAATACAGATGTAATTATAATACTGCAAAACAGAATTATCCATTTTTTATCAACATGCTCTTGTATAAATGGCCTTATCTGTTTATCTTTATCTTTTCTATCATTTTCAAGGTCTGTGAAATCATTTAAGCTATAAAGAGCACCCCAAAGTGCAGATACCAGGATTAGACCTTCGAGTATTTCATATGGATTGTTTATGATTATATCTGCAAAATATGCGTAAGTAAGAACCAAAAGATACATGTTGACGTTTTTAGCCGCCCATGTGATCCTAGTGGATTTTATAAGAGTTTTTATCATTGTAATCCCCAATACTTTTTTTTGATCGATTCTTTGTAGAATAATTGAAGGAATTTATATCTTTAACTATTAATTGCCCACATATTTTATGTATCCAATGAATCCAACACGAAATAACCTATTCATCCTTTTCAAGTGATTGACATATCACTCTGGGTTTGGATCCATATTTATGGATGTAACTTTCTATGAGTTGATCATCGGTATTTACATGGCTTTTAACTATTTGAAATGTTTCCTGAGGAGAATACGATATCACAACCACATCAAAAAATGTCCTCATTAAAGCAACTACTGCCTTGGAAATGATTCCCAAGTCAGAAAATACATCATATTTTTTTCCTCTAAAATAAAATCTCCATGCAGTCTGTAAAATAATATTAATATTTTTAAATGTATTTCGCTCATTAAAATATTCAGATATGCACATTAAATAAAATTTAGTAGGCTTTAAACCTGCATGAACCGTCCAAACACTAAACCCTACTGTATCCTTGCCCATAAGATGAGAATCATGAAACCTGTCTGCGAATAATATAGCATCATACTTGGATAAACTTTCATAAACTTCATTCTTAGATCTGGCTCCAAGATCTTCTTTAATCTCCTTATAAACTCCTTTGAAAACTTCGTCAGAGCTGACATCCACGTTTTCAATTGGGGATTCCACATCATAAACCTTCAAACCCAGCTCCTCTAATGCAGCATATATATTAGCAGATTTACCTGTTCCTGGAGCTCCGATAACATGGATTATTTTCCCTCGCTTATTTTTCAGGATTTTAAATATTTTACAAAGCTTTATGAATGATTCTGTTACAACAAATACTCCATTGTCAGAGACAGAGTTGATCTTGTACTTTCCCATGCTAGTAATTGGACTTTAAAGATATAATAATTACTCAAATGTAAAAATCATAAATAGTTAATCAATTTAATGATAGAAAACATTATTATTTACATCTTAAAGAACACTATGTTTTATTAACTTAAACACCATAAATAAGGAATAAATAAGTATAACTAATCGAGAAAGGTGTTTATATGGCCAAATACAGGTGTACAGTCTGTAATTATATATATGATGAGGATAAAGAGGAAAAAAAATTCGAAGAACTCCCTGATGGTTGGAGATGTCCAGTCTGCAACTCACCTAAGAATATTTTTGTCTTGCTCACCGAAGAAAGTGAAGAGTATACTAAGGAAGGTTCAACAGTTTCTGATATCATGGTTGCACAGATGGCCGAATTAGGCCTAAAACATGTTTTTGGAATTCCAGGAACATCAATTCTTGGGGTGGTTGATGCAATTAGAAGGAATGATAAACTAGAATTCTTACAAGTCAGACACGAACAAACAGCTGCCCTAATGGCATCTGCTTATGGTAAACTCACAGGACATGTTGCTGCATGTTTAACAGTAGCTGGCCCGGGTGCAACCAACCTTGCAACAGGACTTTACGATGCAAAGCTCGATAACTCCCCTGTAATTGCAATAACTGGTATGGTCCAAAGGCAGTTAATCGGACCGGGATCATTCCAGGAAATAGATCAGTACTCTTTTTTTGAACCCTTAACAGTCTTCAACAAAATATTAATGTCAAAGGACCAGACAACCAGCCTTTCAACACTCGCTATAAAACACTCAATTATTGAAAGGGGTGTTTCACACATAGGGATTCCTAATGATGTTCAAAAACTGCCATATTCATCGAAAATTGTTCCATTTGAAGGAAATTTTCCTAACAGGGCAACTAAACCAGCAGATTATTTAATGGAAAAGGCTGCAAAGATAATAGATCAATCGGAGAGACCGGTGATTATTGCTGGTTTTGGTGCTATAGGGCATGGAGAAGTTTTATTAAACATTGCAAAACGAATAATGGCCCCAATTACAACTACTTTCAGAGCTAAGGGTGTTGTAGATGAGACTGAAGAGCTTTATGTAGGAAGTCATGGTGGTATAGGTTCTACTTCTTCAACCCAACTTGTAGATGATGCAGATCTGATTATAGTTGTGGGATCATCTTTTTCAGATATGACTCAGATTCCAGAGAAAAAAACTGTTCAGATTGATATCGATCCTATGATGATAGCCAAAAAGTACCCAGTGGAAGTTGGATTAATTGGAAACTGCTCTGAAATTCTTCCAGCAATCTATGACCTTGTCCAGGAAAAAGAAAGGCCAGAATATATAAAAGAAATAGAAATACTTAACAATGACTGGAAAAACCTTCTTAAAGAAGAGATAGATGATAAAAAAACTCCGCTAAGATCCCCGTACATAATTAATGTTTTGAATGATAAAATCGCAGACAACGCCGTAATAACCCTTGATGTTGGAGAACATTGCTGGTGGTTTGGTAGAAA
>PMMY01000156.1 GCA_003162655.1 Methanobacterium sp.
ATTTTTGGATTCAACGGGTATATCAATTGGGGATATTATCAAAATTACAACGAAAAACGGTACATCTTACAAGGGAATTCTACTTGATAGGGCTGAAGATCCCGATGATAAACACCTAGTTTTAAAACTTGAAAGTGGTTATAATGTAGGAGTTGATGTTAAGAATGCAGTAGCAGAACTTTTAAAAAAGGGTCATAAACCTAAATTAGAACTTCAACCTCTTGATATTGAAAAAGATACTGAAAAACCGGACATATCAATAATATCCACAGGCGGAACTGTTGCATCTGTAGTGGATTACAAAACAGGGGCGGTTCACCCTGCATTCACTGCTGATGATCTAGTACGTGCAAACCCAGAACTTCTTGGTCATTCTAACATTAATGGCAAAGCAATTCTCAATATTCTCAGTGAGAATATGAAACCAGATTACTGGGTAAAAACTGCCAGATCAATAGCAGATGAAATAAATGAAGGTGCGGATGGCGTTGTTGTTGCTCATGGAACCGACACTATGCACTACACATCAGCTGCACTTACCTTCATGTTAGATTCTCCAGTTCCAGTAGTAGTTACAGGTGCTCAGAGAAGTTCTGACAGACCATCCTCCGACGCTTTCATGAATCTTATAAGCTCAGTTGTAGCTGCGAAATCTGATATTGCTGAGGTAACTCTTTGTATGCATTCAGAAGAAGATGATTCTTACTGTTATCTTCATCGAGGTACCAAGGTACGGAAGATGCATACTACACGTAGAGATACTTTCAGAAGCATAAATGCATTGCCAATTGCCAAAATAGAAAAAGGTAACTTAAAACTGGTTGATAAAACTTTAGAGTATAAAAAACGGAGTAACAGAAGTGTAAAGCTTTATGATGAGCTTGAAGGAAAAGTAGCATTTATAAAGAGTTACCCTGGAATTGAAGCCGATATAATAGACTATCATATTGACAAGGGATACAGAGGAATGGTGTTGGAGGGTACTGGACTCGGTCACTGTCCTGAAAACTTACTCCCATCTCTTGAAAGGGCTGAGGATGAAGATATTCCAATTATAATGACCTCTCAATGTTTTTACGGTTTAGTCAATATGAATGTGTACAGTACTGGTAGAAAGATCATATCTGTTGGAGTAATATCCGCCGGTGACATGCTACCTGAAACTGCCTTTGTAAAACTGATTTGGGCACTTGGACAGACAGACAACATTAATGAAGTCAAAAAGATCATACAAACCAACATAGCAGGAGAGATAGGGGAGAAGTCATCTGAAAAATTCTTTTTGAATTGATGAATTAAATTATCATGAGAGTTATTTAGAGGGGGATCTTTATGGATTACGAAAAATTAGGTCTAAAAATGGGTCTTGAAATTCATCAACAGCTTAATACAGAGAGAAAATTATTTTGTCCATGTAAATGTGAACTAACTGATAAAAAACCAGATTACATGTTATTAAGGTATCTTAGACCTACTCAGAGTGAGCTAGGTAAAATTGACAGGGCAGCATTTGAAGAATCTCGAAGAAAGTTGAAATTTATTTATGAATCCTATGACAATGAAACATGTCTTGTAGAGTCTGATGATGAGCCACCACATCCTCTGAATTTAGGAGCGCTCGAAATAGCCCTAATAATAGCATCACTCCTTAATATGAAAGTAGTAGACGAGTTCCACATCATGAGAAAACAGGTTATAGACGGAAGTAACACCGGAGGTTTTCAGCGAACAGGGCTGGTTGCAACAGATGGATGGTTAGAAACAGAGTATGGAATGGTTGTAATCGAAAATCTTTGTCTTGAAGAAGATGCCGCAAGACGAATGGGTCAGAAAAAGGGTAAAGTTGTATTCAGACTGGACAGACTTGGAATTCCTCTCTTGGAGGTTACCACAGATCCTTCAATGAAACATCCTGAACAGGTTAAAGAAGTTGCATATCAATTGGGACAAGTTCTGAGAAGTACAAAGGTAAAACGTGGATTGGGAACAATACGTCAGGATCTGAATATTTCAATTTCGGATGGTTCACGAGTTGAGATAAAAGGTGTACAAGATTTAGATTTAATGCCTAAAATGGTTGAAAATGAGGTTAAAAGGCAATTGAATCTTATTCAGATAATGAAAGAACTTCAAAGTAGAGGAGCATCTGTTGATAATAATATACACAATTTAAACTATATATTCGAAAAAACAGAGTCTAAGATAATAACTAATGCAATTTTNNAAGTACAACCAGGAAGGAGGTTTGGAACAGAAATCGCAGCTTATGCCAAGAAAATGGGAGTATCTGGAATATTCCACTCAGACGAACTTCCAGCATATGGAATTACAGATGAAGAAGTTAAAGAGGTATCAAAACGTTTGAAATTATCAGAAAACGATGCATTTATCCTAGTTGCAGATGAGGATGAAAAGGCAAGAAATGCAATTACAGAAGTCCAGAGGCGGGCAAAAACTGCTCTTCTCCATGTTCCCGAAGAAACACGCAAAGCTTTGGAAGATGCAAACAGCGAATACCTCAGACCATTATCAACTGCTAGCCGTATGTACGTAGAAACCGATATACCAACTACAGTAATAACCCGAGGGCAGATTAAAGACATTATGGAGAATTTACCCGAACTTCCAGGGGAGAAAAAGCTCAGAATTATTGAACAATACAATCTGAGTGATGATATGGCATCACAACTGGTACGGCTGGATAAGGTGGAGGATTTTGAAGATATTATGTCCTCTTTAAAGATAGACCCAACTATTGTGGGATCAACACTTGCATACACACTTAAAGAACTCAAGAGAGATGGGCACGACGTTTCGAAACTTGACCCTCAAATGCTCAAAGAAACATTTGCACTGGTTGAAAATGGAAAAATAGTTAATGAAGCAGTTTCAGATGTTCTTGTTGGTTTAATCCAGGAGAATGCTTCTCCAGAGGAAACTGCAAGAAAACTTAATCTTATAATGCTCTCAGAAGAAAAAGTTGAAGATATAATAGATGATCTAATCTCAAAAAATATTAAAATTATCAAAGAACGTGGTATGGGTGCAATGGGAGCTTTAATGGGCAAATCCATGCAGAAATTACATGGCAAAGCAGATGGAAAACTTGTGAATAAATTTTTGAAAGATAAAATACAGAATATAAGTATTGGAAAAAATGTGGAGAACAAGGAATAACGTTACATATTACAATAAATTCGCTAATTTAGTAATTAATATAATATAAGGTGGTTTAATGGAAGAATATGATATTGTAATCGTAGGAGCAGGACCTTCTGGACTCACAGCAGGTATATATGCTGGTAGAGAGGGATTAAAATCATTAATTATTGAGAAGGGTGTTATAGGTGGAAATGCTAATACAGCACCGGTTATTTTAAATTATCCTGGCTTTAAATCAATTTCTGGACTAGAGTTGTTGAAGAAAATAGGTGAACAAGCTGAAAAATATATAGAAATCAGAGAGGCAGAGGAATTAATAGATGTTCAAAAAACAGATAATAAATTTTTTTTGACAACAAATAATTCCAAATATTCTGCGAAGGCCATGATATTCTGTTCAGGAACAACATATCGCAAACTTGGAGTTAAAGGTGAAGATGAATTCGTTGGAAAAGGAATATCATACTGCTCTATTTGTGATGGAATGCTATTCAAGGACAGGGATGTAATCGTGGTGGGAGGAGGAAACTCTGCAGCAGAACATGCTCTACACCTTCACGATATAGGTGTAAATGTGACGATCATCCACAGAAGGGATGAATTAAGAGCTCAACAATACCTAAAAGATAAACTAATGGAAAAAGGTATACCAATCTTATGGAACACGGTTTTAACTGAGATAAATGGCGATATGTTTTTAAAGAGTGTGAACATCCACAACAGAGAAACTGAGGCTGATAAAGAACTGAAGGTTGCAGGTATTTTTATAGCTGTTGGCGAAGAACCTAACAGTAAGATTGCCAATAGTTTAGGTGCTGAAATTGATTTTAATAAGTATATAGTTACAGATAAAAGCCAGAAAACCAACATAGATGGGATTTACGCAGCTGGGGATGTAACAGGTGGTGTTAATCAGCTAGTGGTATCTTGTGGAGAGGGTGCTGTTGCTGCTGTTAATGCTTACATGTATGTAAAAATGGTTGAATAACGAATGAAGTAATTCTTTATTTCTATTTTTTTAGAAATTAAAAAAGCATTTATATTAACAATTTAACCATATAAGAGGAAACAATGGTAGATATAAGATTTGGACCTGCAGGAAGGCCTATTAATTATACTGGAAGTGCTAATGATGCATGTAGCTATATAAAAGCTGAAGGACTTGAAGCCTATGAATATCAGGCAACATATGGTGTGAAGATTTCACAAACATCTGCATCGGAACTTAAAAAGAATTCTGAGGATGAAGATGTTTTAGTTTCAATGCATGCACCATATTATATAAATCTTTCATCAAACAAGGAGGATGTGGTTAAAAGATCAATACAGAGGTTGGTTCAGTCTGCAAAGGCTTCAGAATGGATGGGAGCTTACAGAACAGTTTTTCACCCTGGATTTTATACTAGTTATACATCAGAAGAAGCCATGAAACGTTGCAAGGATGCTATAAATCAGATCTTAGATGAACTTGATGTTTTAGGTGTCAAAGATTTTATTTTTGCTCCTGAAACAACAGGTAAAAAGTCTCAACTAGGTAATCTAGATGAAATTATAGAAATTTGTAGGTCTTTTGATCATTTTGAACCTACAGTGGATTTTGCACATGTCTATGCAAGATCTGGAGGCAAAATAAATAGTAGGGAAGATTATGGCCAAATTTTACAGAAACTTGAGAATGAATTGGGAATAAAATCTCTTCATTCTCATTTCACACATATAGAATACACTTATGCCGGAGAAAGGAAGCATCATATACTTTTAGATGATAATTATGGTCCTCCATTAAGACCATTTATAGAGGAGATTGTTGAATGTGGTTGGAACATTACAGTGATATGTGAAAGCCCACTAATTGACCAAGATGCTTTGGTAATGAAAAATATGTATGAAAAAATTTTGGCTGACAAAAAAGAAACGAATATAAATTAAATATTTGTTATTTCTGAAGATTAATTAAAATACAATACTTTTCTCCATTTTTTAAATGATCCAAAACTTTTTTATCCATTGTATTATACAGTATGTTCATATAGTATTGGTTCTAAAAGTATAGCAAATCTACAGAAAATAGTAAAATTAACAACATTTACTTAATTTCAAAAGAAATAATTACAAATATAAAAAAACGGCAGGTATCCTAGTGAAACTGAATAATATAACTTCTGATCCACTTGTATCAGATAAAAAAACTTCAAAAAATTTAATTGAACCTAATAAAGANNGAGATATTCGATAAAGAGCTTTTTGAACTCTATGCCAAAGAACAGTGGGAGGGATGTGTGGTTGATGAGGGTTCATTCCTTTTTGACCAAAAATTACTCCCTGATTATGCTTTTAAAATAGTAAAGGCCCATCCAGACAATTCTAAAATAACAAATAAAACTTCGATCCTTCTCATAGAAGTACATGACTCTCGTGAGATTAAAAAGATTGAAAGTAACATCCGTATGGATGATGTAATTGGCCAGGAACGTGCTAAGACTAAATGCAAGATAATAATGAAATATTTAAAGGAACCTGATAAATTCAAAGAATGGGCGCCTAAAAATGTTCTATTTTATGGTACACCTGGAACTGGCAAGACTATGCTAGCAAAATCTCTTTCAAATGAGTTAAAAGTTCCATTGTTTCTTGTGAAGGCAACTAGTCTAATTGGGGAGCATGTTGGGGACGGTGCAAGGCAGATTCATGAACTCTTTGAAATGGCATCAGCGAGTTCACCTTCTGTTATATTCATTGATGAGATGGATGCAGTGGGCCTTGATAGGAAATATCAATCCCTTAGAGGCGATGTTTCAGAGGTAGTAAATGCATTATTAACTGAAATGGATGGTATAGATTATCATAAGGGTGTTGTAACCATAGGAGCAACTAACAATCCTCACTTACTTGATTTTGCTATAAGAAGTAGATTTGAAGAGGAGATAGAGTTTACACTTCCAGATGAAAAGGAACGTCAAGCTATTCTAGATCTTTACATAGGATCAATGCCAATAGAAGTAGATCTGGATATAGACAAGCTTGTAAAATCCACCAAAGGAATGTCCGGAAGGGATATTAAGGATAGGATTTTGAAAGTGGCTCTCCACAAGGCAATATATGAAGATACAGATATTATTACATGGGAACATGTCAGATATGCTCTTAAACAACATAAAACTAAACAGAATGAACCTAAAGGAATGTTTGCATAATCGAATATTCCGATTCTGTTATCTTTTTATTCTAACTTTATTACCAACTTTAATTCTTCCAGAAATTACTTAATTTTCAAAATTTTGGTATTAATTATAATTTATGAATCTAAACAGGTGATTTTAAGATTCTTATTTATATTATGGTTTTAATTTTATAATACTAATTCTTCAGCCATATACTATTTTAGGAAATATTCTTCAATTAATATAGAAATTTTTGTTTGGAAATTAAATCAAATAAGATATTATTACATGTTTATATGTTCATTAAAAAAGTTAGATATAGGGATAGATGAAAATATGGAGTTAATAAATCTTAAAGAGCTAATAACCGATTCATTGAGATATTCTGCATCTGATTTGAAAATGGTTCTTCTGTTGGGCTAGTACTGCTTTTAGCTGACATAGCTGAACTATCTTTTGCCGGAGAGATGGCAGATGAGCTCAGATTGGTTCTTTTTGCTGCTGTTATATTACTGGCCATTTTTGAAGCAGGATACGTATACAGAATACTTGAAGAAACAATTAAAGGTTCTAAAAAACTTCCTAAATTCAATAATTTAAGATTGATGTTTTATCACTGCCTTAAAGAGCTCACATATTGATATTATATTTTTTAATACCAATTTTGTTATTTGGATTATTTTATTTGAATTTCTTGACTTCTTGGACATTAATGATGTTCAAATAGTAACTGATATTTTTTTCTTGATAGTTCGAGTTTAACCATTGTAATATACGTTTTTTCCCTGCAGTTCTCTTACACAGGGCACATAATAATGGAGACTTCAGATCGAGCTTTGATTTCCGAAAGATATACTTCAAGATACGTGCAGTTGGTCTTAAAAGACTGATCATAGTGTACCTAGGATTATTTTTAGTAGTTACATTGTCAAAATTGTCCTATCAAATAGTGTTGCATATAATATTCCATTGCTGGGTGAGTGATATCTGATCTCATAATAGCCCCTTACTTACTATTTTTACCATGAGAGTTCTAGGTTTGGTAGATCAACCTTAATGGACTATAAAATAATTAAT
>PMMY01000093.1 GCA_003162655.1 Methanobacterium sp.
GGCTGTCCTTACATGGCCGTTATACGACTGAACATTCAATTCGATTACAAAAAGTCGGACATCAAACCGGAATTTTACGGTGAAATTAAAAAACTTGGCGATTTCATGAAACGGCATCCGAACCTGGATGCGACTATTGAAGGACATACTGACAATATAGCATCNNCGTGTTCAGGCCCTTTTGGAAGCTCAGGAAACTAAGAAGTGATTTAATCAAACAATTAAGAATAAACGCAGTGACAAAAAGGGCGCCTCATGGGGCGCCCTTTTTAGTGACATTCGCTGAAAATGANNTGAAGCGCAAATGGAACTATCCCTTGAGCGAAGCGCAGAGGGATATCCATCGAGTAAAGCTAGACGGGATAGATGCCCTCAACAGAACTTGACCTTACATGAGTCAATATAATCGATAACTTCTTCTCAACATTTCATATATTTCCATTTTTTATGCTACGTTACAAACCATAATAAACACTATTCAACGCCAGATAAATATCGACATCACACCTCACATCCTAATTTATAAGTAAGAAAATCTGTTACAATTTTAGATCTATATCTTCAAAATAATCCTTAAGGTCTGATTTCAATGGTTTTATCAATATCATTTTTAGAGAATTACTGGGACATTGATTAATACATATGCCACAGCCACCGTAGTCTTCAGTGATTACAACCTTATCTATGCCTAACTGGATTGCAAGTCTTGGACAACAGGATATGCATTCTCCACAGCTGGTACAAGTGCTTTCCACATCAGCAACATAACCGATAGATTTTTGGAATAGCAGTCGAGATTCATTGTCGGACCTCTTCATAAATTTTTCTGAAATTATAACTTAACTTATGGTACAAATATTAAGAATAGGTCAAAATATTATGTATTAATAAATTATAATGAGGTTATTTACTTGACAAAAGTTCCAGTAGCTTTCATTTGCGACAGCCATTACGTCATACCGACTGCTGTTGCTATTACTTCTCTAATTTGTAATAAGAATCCGAATACATATTATAATATTTATATAATAGGCGCCGATTTATCGGAAATGGAAATAGAAAAGTTCTATGAATTCAAAGGAGACGAAGCAGATGTTCATATAATAAAAACTTCTTTAGAAAAGTATGAAGGAATGCAAAAATATGGACTCCTTACTTCTGCTGCTTATCTGAAATTTGATTTACCGGACTTGATTCCAAATCAGGATAAAAAACTGTATTTGGATAGTGATATTATAATACAAAAAGATCTGAGCGATCTGTTTGAAATAAATATCAAAGATTATTATGCGGGAGCGGTAAAAGACATCGGGCTGATTCACTATAATCCGAATAATAAAAATCATTTTAATTCAGGAATAATGCTGTTAAATCTTAAGTTAATGAGTGAAAACAATGCATCCAAGGCATTGTTGGATATTGGCAGGTCGGTAGAAAACTTGACGCTTATGGATCAAGATTGCTTTAATATCCTGTTTGATAAAAAAGTTAAATTCTTGCAAATAATATATAATTGTCATTATTATTTTTTTTTAAAGTATAGAGATGAATATACTCTTGATTGTATAAATAAATATTTTGAAACAAATTATTCATCTTGGGATAATATAAAAAAAGATTCATGTATTATCCATTTTGTTAGCTACGAAAAGCCCTGGATTTATTCTGATGTTGCTTCTGTCGGTGAATGGGATGAGTATTTTAAAAAGTCGCCGTATAAACATAATAAATTAAAACGAAAATCCATAAAACTACGAGAACTCATGGTTTCACGTAATTTGACAAAGCTATTATACTTTTTCTTCATGCACTGGCGTTATCATGGCTTTAGATTTGCTATGGGTAAAGTAAGAAAAAAATTATCAAAAAAATAGAAGCGGATAATCAACTCGCACATAGAAATAACCTTTATCAACTATATTAGGTGTGTTAAATATTATTTCTTCACAACGTCTGTAATTATAGCAAACAAGAAAAATATTCCGGAACAATCTATCAATAATGTATGTTTCAATATGAAATAATTAAAACGGCATAATAATAACTAAATGTGATACAAATATTTGAAGAAGGTCATTGTTGGTTTATGAACCTTTTAAGGGAAGAGGAGTAGATGAGTATTTTAAGGGGAATGTATAATAAAGAGAAGAGGGACTTGATTATGCCGACAAAAGGAGTTTTGGACTTTACGGCAATTATTAAATTAGATTTTAAACAGGGAATAAAACCAAAACGATTAACAATGAAAGATATAATCAAGAAATATTTAAAGCGATAAAGGAGAATTGAACAATGGGGGAAAAAGAGCAAGAAAAGGGAGAAGGTCCGAGAAGGATTATGGTTAACTCTGACGAGGACATAATAGAGGCTCTAAAAGAAATAAATGAAACACTCAAAGTAAAAAGCGAAAGTATCCTTCAAGTAAGAAAGGAGAAGATTAAAGATGGGAGAAATGGTAAAATTTACAAGATTGTGAAAGCAGAAGGATAAGACCGGTAATACTTATTTGAAGAT
>PMMY01000113.1 GCA_003162655.1 Methanobacterium sp.
ATCGGGTTAACAAATCACTAAATGTTAGTATCCTATAACCACCAAAAGATGGATCAGCTATTTTTACTTGCTTCAAATAGAGATTCATTCCAGTTAAGAGCACATAATGTCCACTATTAGGCTTTAAAAAGGATCTTATGTGTAATATGACCGGATTATTATGGGATATCTGATTGTAAAGTCCTGTCCACTCCACTGAAGTGAATGTTTTATCCCATGCTTTGAAATGCGTACCATATTTTATATTTACCTTGTTAACAGCATTGATCAGGCCAGCCTCAGTTGAACCAGTATTAGAGTTGGATCCTGCATAAGATGCTAATCCCATCTCATTGAGATTCATACCATAATGTGAAAAGTCCATCTTCAGTGATGCCGGACCAGAAGTATAAGATGTATCTTGTTGAAAGTATTTAACATTTTTAACAGTACTCCATACATTTTTAGGAGCAGTCACTATTTTTAAACCTTTAGCCGTTAAAATTAGATTAAATTCGGATATAGATATTTTAGTAGTACCGTATGATACATAGTGTGGTAGNNGTTGATGTCAATACTTTTGTTGTTGTTGCGCTGCTTGTTTTGAGAACCATGGTTGCTGATGAGTTATTATGAATAACTACATTAGTTGAATTGGCTGCTGATACACTACCAAAATTCATAACCAAAGCAATTCCCAAAAATAATAACACTGATAATAATATTTTACGATTAATTATACCGCCTCCCCGTTGATAAAAACTAAATAACCAAATATTTAACCTTATCAAACCTAACAATGGGTCATATCAATATCATATATAAATGCTTTGCATAAAAAAATGAAGAACTCATGAATATTATCTATTTTAATTAATCTATTTTAATTATTTTTATTCAGCTCTCGTCAAGACATTTTATCTCATCATTGAATTCGTTAAACTTATTTGCAAGTCCTCTGAAGTAGGGTATGTAAACCTTGTAGAAGGCCAGTCTTTCAGGGTTGATATTATGTTTCAGAAGTTCCTGTTTTAGTCCGGATATTTTTTCTTTGGTACTTGAGTACATTGGATTGTATGGATATTCTCCCATAATAATTCCATCAGCACCCATTTTAAAGGCATGGAGGATATGCTTAGGCATGATACGGTTCATTGATGGAATTTTAATTATTCTTATTGAGTTTGGGACGGATATCTTATTTATTCCTATGTTGTCTGCTGAAACATATCCAACAGAATCTAGAAATGCGATGTTACGATTTTCGTGGGGTTTTTTATCCTGTAACATACCTGTAATCATGGCCATTATTTGTTCATCTGTCTGTCCCATTATTTCAATGGCATTATTTTTACATTCCCATAGACAGGCCCCGCAACCGGTACAAGATATGGGATCAACAGTTAATATCCCATCCTGGATGTAAGCTGCCTTGTACTTACAAACATCAATACATTTTTTGCACAATTTGCATCTTGCTGAGTCAATGGATGCAACGAAGGGTTCTAATTCTACTCCACCATTGATCAGTTCGGAAACNNAATATCCTTAGGGCCCTGAGCTGTTCCGCAGACAAAAATCCCTTCCACTTCGGTTGCAACGGGTTTGATCTTGGAATGCTTCTCTTTTACAAATAGTTCCTCTGTCAATCCAACATCTAATATATCAGAAACATCAATTGTTCCTTCTGATGGTTCCATAGCTGTGGAAAGAACTACAAGATCCGTTTCTATTTCAAGTGGCTCTTTTGAAAGGGTATCCTCTAATCTGACTGTGAATATTCCATTTTTCTCTGCAATTTCTCCAGGTCTGCCCCTTATTAATCGTACTCCATTTGACTGTGCGTATTTAAAGTATTTTTCATACATTCCAGGAGTTCTCATATCATTGTAACAGATAATTACGTCTGTATCAGGGTAGTGCTGTTTTATTACATTTGCATGTTTTATGGCAACCATACAACATACTTTGGAACAGTACTTTCTCCCTCCTGGTTTTTCATCCCGGGAACCCACACACTGAACCATTACAACTCGTTCAGGAACTTTGTTGTTGGATGGTTTAAGAAGTTTACCCTTGGTTGGTCCGTTGACACCCATTATCCTTGCCAGTTCCATTTGTGTAACAATATCCTTGTGGCGACCATACAAATATTCTGGTCTTTTATCCATATCAAAGGTTTTATGACCAGTAGCTATTACAACAGAACCAACTGTCATTGGGATAATTTCTCCCTCCATTTCAAGGTCAATTGCATTCATCCTGCAGACATCTTGGCATTTTCCACATTTTTTACAATTTTCAAGGTCAATGGTGTATACATCAGGAACAGCTTGTGGAAATGGTTTGTAAATGGCCTTTCTGATTGTCATTTCTTCATTCCAAGAATCCTTAACTTCAACGGGACATACTTCTGCACAGTTTCCGCAGCTTATGCACCTATCTTCTCTTACCATTCTGGGTTTGGATTCTATTAAAAGATTGAAATTTCCTGATCTCCGTTCTGCTGATTTTAAAGTTGTGTTGGTTAATATACCAATGTTTTGGTGCTCCACTGCCTCGTTTACCAAGGGGTTTAAAAGGCACATTGCACATTCCTCTACAAGTTTCTCAGGTGAGAATAGTTTACCCACCTTAACCATTGCTCCTCCAATTGTAGGTTGTTCTTCAATAAGACAGGTTTTAATGCCTTGCCTTGCTAGTGAAAGCGATGCACTTATACCGGATATTCCTCCACCAATCACAGCTGCACTTCTAGTTGTTTTACGGAGTATGGGGTCAAGAGGTTGTGAATATTTAACCTTTTCAATTGATGCATTTACAAGTGATATTGCCTTTTCAGTTGCTGTTTCAATATCAGGGTTCACCCATGAACACTGCTCCCTAACATTGGCCATTTCAAGGAGGTAAGGATTTAATGGATTAACATAATTTTGAAATGTCTTTTCGTGGGTTATTGGTGAACATGCAGCAACAACTACCCTGTCAAGATTTTTTTGTATAATATTGTCCCTTATTATTTTCCTTCCATTGATGGAACATAGATTTTCAAATTCCTCAACCACTTCAGCATCCACCGATGATCTCAACCTTTCCATGTCTATTGTGTCTGAGATGTTACCACCACAGCGGCATAGAAAAACACCTATTTTAAGGTTTTTATGTTCAATATCTCTTGACAAAGCTTTGTTCATAGAATTCCTCCCAGGGGAGTTAGTTGAATGTAATTTTTAGGTAAATTAATGATTAAATATCAATTTTTAAGGGATTTTTCAACTTTAGCATTCTCTTTCTGATCTTCAATATTGAACTGTTGCTTCAATCTTTTAAGAAGCGGTTCGATTGGGACTGTATGGGTCTGTATACCAAGAACTTTATAGGGATCTGCCCCTAAAGCTAGTGCAATGAACTGTGAGATGTTCAGGTGGAATATATTGAATTCTGTTTCGAGTTTCTTCTCTCNNAGCTAAAGAAACTTCCTTATTTGTGAATCTCTGTCGAAATCCTGCTCCACAGGTAACCCTTTTATGATCGTACCACCCTATAGTTTCAACTCCAACTGCTGCTGCAAGACTGTCTATTAAATTAGGATCCCTAACACCTTCAATGGTATCGTTGTAGTGCACCTTACAGTAGTGGCATGCATGGTGGGTAGCGACCCTGAAACCTGAAAGATCTACTTTAACTAGACTGGAAATTTTGTCCCGTTTATTGAAAAAGATTTCAGCCACATGAAATATGTTTTTAACCGGATCCATATCATTGGTGTTGTACTCCATTTTTTCAAGATTGGAATCATCCAATATCTTGTTAACTTTATTTCTGGCTTCTTCATTCTGGTTTAAGATCTTTGCTGATTTTTTTAGTATGGCGTAACAAGTAGCGCACATTACAGCAATGTTTTTGTGTCCAGTTTCTGCTGCTATCTGGAAGTTTCTGGCAGCCAGTGCTGTTGTTGAAAGCTGGTCAAATAGATCGTAGTAGTGTCCGAGTCCTGTACAGCATGATTGTCTTTCATCAATGTAATATTCGACATCTATTCTGTCAAAGATGTAGGATGTGGATGATTCTATGCCAGGATATTCAACGTTTACTAGACAGCTTTTAAAGAGTAAAATATCTTTATCCGGTATAAATTTCATTTTTTACATCTCTTTATCCTTTTCAGCCTATTTTTAAATCCCGAATTATCTAGTATTGATTCAACTTCGTTAATGGCCTCTTCAGGTAGTATGTAACTTCCAAGACCGAGATCTGCACGAATATCTTCAATATNNCTATCTATGGACATTTGCCTTAATATTTGGTTTATCTCACTGGCATTGTTACCTGATGGACATATGCTGTTACACGTGTAGCATGAAAAGCAGTTCCATATGTTTTCATCGTCAATAACTGTTTCATCGTCTTCTAAAACCCTTCTGATCATATCCCTTGGATCATATTCTGTTTGACTTGCCCCTGGACAAACTGATGTGCACATACCGCACTGTACACACTTGTAGATACCAAGATCTGGTGATGCTTTTAAATCTTTTAAAACATCTTTAACAAGCTTTAATGAATTATTTTGGAGTTTAATAGTTTTCATGTTCCAATATACCTCGCGTAAATGGTTCTAGCCACTATTTCATCGTTGGTTCCCTTGATAATAGCCCTTCCATCACGGAATAATGATATTTCAGTTTCATCATTTTTGAAAAGCATTATGAAGTCTGTGCACTTCACTGTCCCCAGGTTTTCAAGCTTTTCCCCTATACTTTTTAATGATAACTCCTTTGGATCGGCTGGTGTTATCTGTATTGCATTTCTACCGCAGAGAGATGTTATAATTTCTTGTTCTTCAGAATCTAGGAATTCATAATTTTCATGACCACAGCATTCACATTTTTCATTTTTCTTAACCATAATACTATCAAAGGAGTGGTTCCATGTGTCGTATACTATTAAATTACTGTTGGTCGCTTCATCCTCATCATAAAATCCTAATAATATTTTTATAGCTTCTGTTGTTTCTATCGAACCCATTATAACAGTTATTGTATTAAGTACACCCATTGTATCACACGTTGGTAGTGATCCTGCCTTGGGGACACCAGGGTATAGGCATCTGATGCATGCCTTGTCAGGTAATATGTTCATGCTCATTCCAGATGTACCTATTGCACCTGTATATATCCATGGAATTCTATTTTTAACACAAACATCATTAATCAGCATCCTGGTCTGGATGTTATCTGTTCCATCTATTACCAGATCTGCTCCTGTTAAAAGTTCTTCAATGTTGGTATAGTTAACATCTTTGATAACGGGATAAACATCTATTTCAGAATTTATTGCACCGATCTTTTCGGAAGCTGCAACAGCTTTGGGTGTCCCAACATCATTTTCATCGAAAAGCATCTGCCTTTGGAGGTTGTTAAGCTCAACAAAATCCCTATCAATAATTGAAATTTTACCAACACCTGCACGAGCCAGATTATTTGCTGCTACAGTTCCAAGGGCTCCACATCCAACTATGGCTACGTTGCTATCTTGAAGTTTTTTCTGTCCTTCTTCTCCAATGTTCTGTAAGATTTCCTGCCTTGAATACCTGCTCTGCATGATGATCATTTCCTGAGTTTATTTTAAGTATAATTATTATGGTTAAATTACAATTTTTATTATTTTAAAGTTCTTCACATAAATAAGGACATAGATATTAACTATTAATTTCAAAGAATTTTTAATAAATAATTGGTTCAGTTAATTCTTGAGCAATGGTTTTTGAAAGTCTTTTTGAAAGGGCAATTATGGTTAGTATTGGTGGTCTTCCTGGTGCTTGAGGTATTACACTTGCGTCAGATATAAAAAGTCCTTTTACACATGTTTCAAGGTTTTTATCTACAACTTTACCAACTGCTGCTGTTCCCCCAGGATGTGCTCCTCTAATAGGAGTTGAAGAAATTGATGAAGAATCAACACCTATTGCCTTTAGTAGTTCAACAGATTTGTTGTACCCCTCCTTTAACAAATTAATATCCCTTTCTGTCAGTTCTTTAACAATGCTTCCATCTTCATAGATCTTTCCATTAGACTCGTCTGCTATCTTAACCATAAGTCCCATCACATCTCCAGAACCAGTTTTGAATCCTTTTTCTTGAATTAATGATACCAGCTGAGAAGAGAAGT
>PMMY01000253.1:0-6783 GCA_003162655.1 Methanobacterium sp.
ATAAATGGACATATCTTCTCTATTGAAGGTTTTTCTATCCATTCCTACCGGACATACTTTGATACAAATTCCACAAGGAGATTTAAAATCCTTTCTAAGCATTTTACTCCTGTTTGCACAAGCTATTTTATCGATTGGACTAAAAAAATCACAGGAATCATCTAATTCTGTTCCTTCAATAGCATTTACAGGACATTGGGTGATACATCGCTTACAGTGTGTACATAGGTCTTCCCCGGGGATTGGATCCCCTTCAATTACAGCTGTCGTGAATATAGATGTGAATCTGACCCTTGGGCCGTACTCCTTAGTAAGAATAACATTATTTTCACCGAAAGAACCCATACCTGCCAGATATGCTGCATGCTTGTGGGAGAAGAATGCCACAGGATTTTTCAGAAGAACTTCAATATCACCATAACCATCCCTAGGAAGGTATATAGATGGATATCCTTTTTCAGTAAGGAAATTTGAAATTTCGTAACCCTTGCCATCTAGGAGTGTATTGACTATATTGTAAAGTTCATGGTAATAGATAGAAGGAGCTGTTTCAACTATGGGAAGTTGAACAGGAAGTCCAATAACAATAACTGTTTTAGCTTCAGGATATATTGACTGTGGCCAGAACTCTTCTGGTATCCAATCTTTAAACTTGTTTGGAAGTTCTTTTGGAGGATCTGGCCATCTTTCGACAGGTGCAAATCCAACCAGCGGGATACCCATTTCTTTAACCTTATCAATCAACTCATCTTTAATCGATTTAACTTTCATTAAATATCCCTCTAAATTTAGATTAAGATATAAATTTTAAATATTCATGGATTCAAGCCTGTCCATAGCTTCTTCAAGTTGGCTGTAGGATGTCGCATACGACATTCGAACATGATTCTTTCCATGAAAACCAAATGCCCTTCCGGGAACCATCACAACTCCTTTTTTCAGACCTTCTACAACAAATTCATATGGATTATCAACCTTGGGAAATACATAAAATGCACCATGGGGGTTTATACATTTTACTCCCATACCATTCAGCCTCTTGACTACCATATCTCTTCTTCTTTTGAACTCACCGACCATATAATCAATACTATTTTGGGGACCTTCAAGAGCAGCTAAGGCTCCTTTCTGGACCATGGAACTTGCACATGCTGTAGTGTACTGATGAATCTTTAATAGTTCTTTAATTATTTCTGGATGGGCTGTTACGTAACCGATTCTAAATCCTGTCATTGCATAGGATTTTGAGAATCCATTTATGGTCACTGCATTCTCACAAAACTTGGCGGGACTATGATGCTTATCATCATAAATTATCTTCTCGTACACCTCATCTGAAATTAAATAAATACCATGATCATCTGCAATTTCAGCTATTGCCTTTACATCCTCTTTTTTCATGACACTTCCAGTTGGATTTGAAGGTGAATTCAATATAATGGCCTTGGTTTTGTTTGTAATTCCTTCTTGAACTTCCTGAGAGGTCATTCTTAGGTCATTTTCCATTTTAAGTTCAATTCCTCGAGGTATGCCTCCTGCAAGATTCACACATGCATCATATGAAAGAAATCCAGGATCTGGAATTAAAACTTCATCTTCAGGATCTACCAGAGCCTGCATACACATATAAATGGCTTCACTAGCACCTACAGTTACTAAAATAGATTCTGGTGATGATTCGATCCCATTATCTTTTTTGAGCTTCATGGACAATGCTTCTCTCAACTCAAGAATTCCCATATTTGATGTGTAGTGGGTAAAACCTTCCCTCATAGCTGTTGATGTTGCTTCTATTATATGTTCCGGTGTTTTGAAGTCCGGTTCACCCAGCCCAAGGTTTATTGAATTCTCACCGGCGATTTCGAACATCTTTCTAATCTCTGAAAGATTTATTGATCTAACACGTTTTGAAGGTTCCATAATTATTACCATACCTATTTTTNNGATATATATATTGCAGCTTCATTTGGAGCAGGCCTCTTAGGCCCCTTTTCTGTTGTGGCATGGGTCATAGCAGGACTTATGGCCATTGTCATAGCTTTGTGCTTCGCTGAATGCTCATCATTGGTTCCTCAAGTAGGGGGTCCATATGCATATGCAAAAAGGGCTTTTGGAGATTTCACAGGATTTTTAGCAGGATGGTCTCTATTAATCGCATCGTGGAGCGCAATCGCGGTATTTCCACTGGCCTTTGTTGCTTACCTGAAATTCTTCATCCCAAATATGTCCCCGAGTTTACAAATTATAGTAAAGATCCTTTTTGTGCTGTTCCTTACAGTTATAAATTACTTTGGGGTTCGACAGGCGGGTAAAGCCAATGATATTTTAACCATTCTTAAAATTGCTCCTATATTAATTTTAACCATAGCAGGAATTGTATATTTCATAATCAAACCTTCACTACTAATATCCAACTTCACACCCATCGCCCCTCTAGGATTCAGTGGTCTTGGAAGTGCTATTGTGATTATTTTTTGGGCTTATGTTGGATTTGAACTTGTTACAGTTCCTTCAGACGAGATAATAAATTCAAAAAGAACGATACCGCTGGCCATTGGTATTGGAATGGGGATAATTGCTCTATTTTATGTTGTTACTAACTTCGTAATTTTAGGTTTAGTTCCGTGGACTGTCCTTTCAACATCGACTGCACCATTGGCTTTAGCAGGTTACGCTCTTATTGGCGCAATTGGTGCGGGTTTTTTAACTGTAGGTGCTCTTCTGTCAATTTCAGGTTCTGATGAAGCTGGAATTTTGTCTGCTGCAAGAATTCCCTATGCAATGGCTGCTGATGGATTGCTGCCAAAGATCTTTGCTAAGGTTCATCCAAAATATGAAACACCGTATGTCGCTTTGATTATACAGAACACAATAACATTAATTGCTGCTATATTCGGCACTATAAGTCAACTTATTATTTTATCAGTTTTTACTCTGCTATTCTGCTACATTTTAACTTGTATGTCAGTATTCCCTCTCAGGAAAAAGTACAGTGGAGGAATTAAACTACCATGGATAGTTCCTGTACTAGGTGTTCTTGTTGGTCTTTACATAATGACCCAGTGTGCGCCTAATCAAATAATTACTGGAAGTGCTTTAATACTTTTAGGTATTCCAGTATATGTTATATTTGCTCCTAGAACCGAAATTAAAACTACTAGAAGAGATCTAAGATTAGGAGAGGATTATATTTCACAAACTATTGAAAGGGATGAGATATTTCTTGCTAAATTCATTAAACAGGTCTNNTAACATCCAAATTCTTCACACCATGGAGTTAAATCTCCATTTAGAGCTTTTTTATACTCATCTTTTAGATATTCATCACTAATCCCAATGTTTATGTTTTTCCACGGCAGTGTTTCGTCAAGATCCCATTTATGGGCCAATTTAGTCCACTCTTTAATTGAAATCTTTTCATTTAAGGAACGCTCAAGAACATCACCTAACTCTGTGCCGCCCATTGACAAAATGTATTGAATCAAAGCAGTTTTTGGGTTTTCAACTTTAAACGATTTATATTTGATAATTGAGTTTAAGTAGTTTATTTTGGATTTCAGCTCTTTGAGATCGAATCCTTCCCACTGAAAGGGTGTATGAGGCTTGGGTATGAATGGATTTATACTTAGTCGTACCTGATTTTTTCTCTCACCCATCATAATGAGTTCTTTAATATAATCAGTTAGGTGTTTGAGATCGTTTTGATCTTCAGTTGGAAGTCCCAGCATAAAGTATAGTTTAACATTTAATCCATGTTTAAAGGCAGTTTTAATGGTATTTTCAATCATTTCATCAGTAATAGATTTATTTGCAGTTTTTCTAACTTTCCATATTGATTCTGGTGCTATTGTAATGGTTTTAAGCCCGCTTTGTTTTAAAATTTCGAGTAGATCATCTGTGACAGATTCTATCCTCAAAGAGGGGGTAGTGACCTGAAAACCCCTTTCATATAGTCCTTCGCACAATTCTTCCATTTTTGTATGATCTGAAACAGCTGCACCTATCAGTGCAATCTTTTTAAGTCCTGTAGCATGCCCGCCCCTTTCAGCTATTTCGAAAAGCCTTTTAATGGGCATTTCTCTACGAGGTCTGTATATGCATCCTGCCATACAGAACCTGCATCCCCTTGTACATCCACGGGATATTTCTAGAAGGAAAGCTCGTCCGAATGCAGGCATGTACTCCTTTTCATCTGTTTCAGGTACAACTTGTCTTATGGGATGACAAGCATCCTTCAAATCTGGGACTGTCACCATTTTAACATGATGATCTGGCAAATAAACACCGTCTATTTCAAGAAATTCTTGCAGGTTATTTTTTGGATCTTCTAATTCAAGGTAAGTATCTACTAAATCATCGAGTACAAGTTCTGCTTCACCCACAACGAAAAGATCAATGAAACTGCTCATTGGAATGGGATTTGAACTTGCACAAGGTCCTCCAGCAATAATAAGAGGATTAGTAGATGTTCTATTCTCTTTTCGAAGCGGTACTCCACCTTTTTTTAACATTTTTAGGACGTTAAAGTAGTCTTGTTCGTATTGAAGTGAAAAACTTACCATATCAAATTCTTTAAGTAAAGTGCCTGTTTCAATACTCTTATTATTGGGATAAACCACTCTCTCACAGTAAATGTCTTCTCTGCTATTTAAAAAATCGTATATTATATGAAATCCTAATGATGACATGGCGCTCCTGTAAAGATTTGGATAGCAAGATGCAAATCTTAGGTCAACCTTTCTTATGTCCTTGATGATTGCATTGTGTTCAAGCAGCATAATTATATTATCTGACCGCTACATAATCAAGATATCTAAACTTAAAGGTTGAATAAATGAAGGAAAAATCATACAGAAAGGTNNATGTCTAACCTCAGAAGTCTCCTTGAAAAGAAACACCAGAACTATGATATACAAGAGCTCAACGATCCATTTGGAACAACCATCATTGATGAAACAATTGATGCCATTGTTGTTAGTGAAGAAACTGAACCCACAGCATTTAAGATAAACAAAATAAGAAAAGAAAATGGTATGAAACCGTTGGATATTGTGACCATAGGAATGGTACTTGCAGATGATGGGATACCAATATCTTCTACTCGAATAAGAAAAGGAGAGATAGATAAGATGGGAACTATCATAAGGGTAACAAAGTAGTGTAATATTAACTTTTATTATAACCATTAAAAGGATGTTTTAATTTGAAGGTAATTGTAGGATCAAAAAATCCTGTTAAATTGAATGCAACTAGAAATATTTTGAAGAAGATTTATGGTGAAATAGAGGTATCTTCAATTGATGTAGAATCCGGTGTACCAGACCAACCCTTTGGATTAGATGAAACCATAAAAGGGGCAGTTAACAGGGCTAAAAAAGCTTATTCAGATGATGTTGATCTGAGCGTTGGTATCGAATCAGGATTGATGGTAACCCCAAACACAATAACAGGATACATAGATCTTCAGTGGTGTGCAATCTTTGATGGAGACAGAATCACATTAGGAGTTAGTTCTGGATTTGAATATCCTCCTGAAGTAGTAAAAGAGGTTTTAAACGGGGTTGAAGTAGGGGATGTAATGGACAGAATAACTGGAATTACTGATCTTGGAACTAAGAAGGGAGCGGTGAGCCATCTTTCAAAGGATATGCTCGACAGAACAGAAAACACTGAACAATGTGTTTTAACAGCTATGATCCCTAGAATGAATGAAGAAGTTTATTTTAAAGATGAATAACTATTAGATGTATTGATGGAATATATTAGTAAGATTGAACAAACTTTTATTTAATGTGGAGAAGTTAATAGTTTAATAGAAACATTTGGACAGTAGTAGGCAATTTTAGACAATATAAGATATTAAGAATTTGTATAAAAATATATTTCAACAAGCTTTAATTAATAAAATTTATAAATCGGTTATTTTAAAATTCACAGCATATATCACTCAATGAAAAGGTTAATCTTCAAATAATATATTGTCTAATAATAACAAAGGTTTAGGTGGAATCTCTTGAATCAATTAAAGGAAAAGTCAGATAATAACAGTGGAATCAAGAATTTCCTGAAAAAACATGTTTATTCGATTATTTTCCTAGTTTTGCTAACATTAATTGTTAGTGTGATCACCTATTACAGAATATTGATACAAATTGATATGGGACCGGTATCGGATACGATTGATTTCTTTACCAATGCCCTTGTATTTGCAGGAAAAGGGATAGAATATTCTGATCTATTAAGACCGCCATTCTTTTCTTTCATTACCTCATTATTCATTAGATTGGGCTATACTTCTATCGATACAATATTTTTTGTGGATGGGGGATTATTTGTATTTGGTGTTGTTGGGATGTTTTTGCTTTTAAAGATCAAATTTAACGATCTTGAAAGCTTTTTAGGTGGACTATTATACGCTACCTTCCCAATTGTACTAACGGTTTTAGGTATTGGTTTTTCAGACCTTGCTAGTGTATCTTTCACGATTTGGACTTTTTATTTCCTAGTTTTAGCTTTTAAAAAGAATTCAACGTTCTTTATTTTAGCTTTTCCATTTGCAATGTTTGCCTTCTTGACTAGATACAATTTTGCACTTATAATATTCCCAATATTCCTCTACATCTTAATAAATAAAGATAAAGTTAACTTCAAGAATATTCTCATAGGAATTACCGCTTCACTACTGATCATTATTCCACTACTCATATTTAACTATGAAAGATTTGGAAACATTATTTATCCATTTATTAATTTCGAATCAAAGTCAGTAATTGTTTCAGTTTC
>PMMY01000253.1:6814-7744 GCA_003162655.1 Methanobacterium sp.
GTTGTATTAGTAATTATTTTTTTAGGCAGCTTTGACAAGATTTATTACATGATAAATGAATTATTATTCTTTGCTATTGTCTATCTATTTTATGATCTTACAAAAAATATTAGTTTGAAATATTTGAATCTTAATATAATGTTTTTTGCATGGTTTATGGCGTTTTTTATTTTCCACAGTATTTTCGTAATCAAAGATAATAGGTATTTTGTGCTNNCAAATGAAGATATAAAATTAGCTAGCCAATGGTTGACAAGTTATGATATAAACTATAAAAGCAAGATTATCTATGCTGATTCATGGCCCAATTTTAGTTGGTACCTCAAAACAAATATAAATCCTATGCCTGTATTTAAAGATAACCAATCATTTTATGAAGCAATTAAAGATTATAACTTTAATCAACAAGATAGTAATGCATTCAATAATTATTCAATTGCAAATAATGCATATTATTACCTCTCAGTCCGTCAAGGATTAAATTTAATATCTTACACTCCAATTAAACAGTTTGGATATGTGACCATTTACAAAAGAAATAATTGATTAAAAAAAAGAATTTTAAAACGTGTAATNNGAATTTATTGGAGATCCACACGGAATCTTTGTTCACAGGCTAATGAGAGAAATAAGTAGACAAGGACATGAAGTATATATAATAGCCCCCTTCAGTGGTGGAAAAACAAACTACATATTAGATGGAGTTAAAGTTGAGAAATTTAATTATTTTTATCCTAGAAGATTCCAAAAGTTATCCCGAAGATCCGGAATGATAGATAATGTTAAAGAAGGTATTTTTGTTAAATTTCAGTTCATAACATTTATCCTATTCAATGTAGTATATTCCATTAGAATATTGAACAATATGGATATAATACATGTGCAATGGCCAATTCCGAATGGACTAGGTGCATTATTTTTAAAAATTTT
>PMMY01000252.1 GCA_003162655.1 Methanobacterium sp.
AAACCGTGCGAGGGTACTGTCTCCGTCAGCATTTTTCATCTGACCAAAGACCTCATCATAAGTGCGGTTCTCTTTGGTAATATATACAATATATTTTATTGGCGAAGAGTGCAAACCCGGTAACCCTGGTAAAGGGTTATTTACATCATCTGTAATTTTAAGATCCCGGAAGGTATTATCAACAGACTGTCTGGTATAAAGGGCCAATTGATCTGAGTCAGGAAGGCTCACTTTTTGAAAGCTTCCAAGTTGTATATCACCAATATAAGATCCCTGAACAGGTGAAATAAAATCCTTACCCCCATTAGGTCCGGCTCCAAGTCCTCTGCATGTGGTAATATAGATTTCCTTTTCATCTTTGGATAACTGAACCCTTGATGGCCCCCATCCTGATGGGATCAGGCCTTTTGACACCTTGCTCTGAACATCAATTACTGCCACTGCATTAAATCCCAGCAATGCCACATACAATGTTTTTTCATCTTTGCTTAATGTAAGTCNNGTTTATCAACCAGAATTGGAATCTCGCCTGTTATCTTATGATTTTTATAATCAATAACTGAAATATTGTCATTGGTAGCATTGGAAACGTAAGCGAACCGCGAACCTGCCGCAATAGAGTTAGGGCTTGCGCCACCCACAACTTCAGCGCCTTCAATCATTTGCCCGATCTGATATCCGGTTTTAAATTTATCTGTAACAACGTTGGTAATCAAATCAATAGTGAAGACGCTCATTGCATCGGTATTAAGAGGGCTTCCAACTCCGGGAATCCTTCGGCCCTCAACAACAGTCCCCNNGATATAAGCAATGAATCGTAGTTCTCCGGAGTGGCGCCCGTATGTAATGGATATTCATACATGCCAACATTCGCGACAAAAGCTGTTTTTTTATCAGGACTTAATGTCAAACCAAAAGGCTGGCGGCCAACTTTAACAGATGCACTGATTTTCTTTGTTGACAGATCAATGCGTACCATCCTGAAATTGGCTCTGTCGAGTACAAGCAATTCATTGCCAGATTCATTAAATACCAGGTCAGACGTAAAACTGTCATTGTATTCGATATCTCCGGCAGGTCCGTTAAGGGAAATAGAATCCAGCCGGGTAAGGCTTTCTATATCATAAACAATCANNTCATGAAGGGTCACTGCCCTTTTGCCATCTGCAGAAACGGCCATTCCGAATGGATCATTAGTTATTCTTATTAAATCACCGGCGGGTGTCAGAAACCGGCCGCTCGGCAACACTGACTTGCCGTGTAGGGCTATTTCTGTTTTTTGATCAGTTGCCGGAACAGACAAAATATCAATTTTTTTCTGTGAAAATCCATATTCGCAGGTAAGAACAAAAACGGAAATGAGTAAAAATCTGAGAATTAAAACCATAATTTATTTAAAGTAATACAGAGTAACAATATATATAAACTTTCTATTTCTTCACATTCCATCCGTCAACTTTCAAAACAGGGATTGAATTCACCTTATCCACCTTTTTAAACTGTACTTTTATTTCTTTTGATTCACCGGGAAATAATGAAAAATAATTACTATCCCAATATGCCGGATNNTTATTGTTTATTCTGACAATTCCAATGCTTTCAACTGAATCATCCTTCAGTTCAATAGATCTTTCCAACTCAACGCCTGGAAGTGTTTCAAGCTCAGTAAAGTCAGATACCGATTTTGGCACAGCCGTAAACAGATCCCAGTCAAAACCTTTGGGGCTCTTCCCTTCAACTTTTAATCCCTCAATATCTTTTTGTGTTGAAAGCCAGTAGAAATTGTCTGAAATCTCCTTCCCTGTATTATCGTCAAGTTTTAATTTCAGGAAAAATGTTTTGCTCAGATCGCCGGGAAATTCAATTTTAAATGCTTCTGTTTTACCATCAGATCCTACATTGACCACCGATGATCTGGAATATTTCTCGCTAAGATCGAAATTGAATAGCTTAGCTGTTACCTTCAGGTTCTTAAATTCTTTATAGAAACTATTTACCACGTAAATGGAATTATCATCATATGAATATTGAACATGCAAAGGCTCGCAGGCTTTCTTTGCACCATAATATGCACCGCCGACATTCAAATACCAGTCAACATACTGCCAGCTGCATACGGCAGGCCAGGCAGCATCATATTTCCATGTAGTAATGCCAAGGGCGTCATACTTATTTCTGGCATATGCCTCGAACATTCCGCGGGCACTTTCATAATTTAAAGCCATCCCTTTATTGCTCAGATCGATAATATTTTTAGCTTTCCCGTAACGGTTTTTAATTGCGTCGAGAGCTGCCTGAAAATATTCCAATCCCTGAAGGACAGTATGAAAAGAAAAAGTCTCATTCTCAATCGGCCACAATGCCTTCTCCGGGATTACTTTGCGCATTGTTTCATACGGAGCAAATATTCCGCCAATCCCTCCTGACTGAGCAAATCCCCAGGCTCCATCTTCTTTATGAGTATAATAATGTGAAGGGTTTGCGTAAGCCCACAATTCAAGTGTACCTGTACGTGTTCCTCCTGTTTCGAATCTGTCTTTCACTTCAAAAGCTCCTGAATGCGGCTGGTATGTACGCTGTGGACTGTACTTTGCAATTAACGCCCGGTAACTGCTATCAAGAAATTTGGTTGGAAAAGTTTCGTCGTGCCCAAGGAAATGAATCAGACTTGGATGATTACGNNACGGATACGTAACAGCATATCTTCTATAATACTTACTGCCAGCTTTTCATCGGGAAGGTTCCGTCCGAAAAACTGTTGTATTACCAGTACGCCATACTCATCACTAAGGTTGTAGAATTCATCAGTTTCCCGGATTGAGAAACCTTCCGACCTTAAGGCATTAAGGCCCGCTTCCCTAGC
The DNA here is from genome assembly GCA_003162655.1 of Methanobacterium sp. GTDB lineage: Archaea > Methanobacteriota > Methanobacteria > Methanobacteriales > Methanobacteriaceae > Methanobacterium_B. The sequence continues at coordinate 2,864 of PMMY01000252.1, forward strand.
ATATCTTATCAAACCTTCATATCTTCCCGGTGTAAGCCTGAGGAGCATATCGCTTGTCATCCACGCTCCTCCCCTGATCAGTATATTCTTCCCGTTAACCCTGTAACCACGCCATCCTTCTTTATTAATATATGTTTCAACCTCACGTATTCCGAACCTGACTTTTTCTTTAGATGAAAGTTGTCCTTTTACAGTAAACCTCAATGTCAAATTATACAATTCCTGAGCTCCGACAGTATGTGGCCACCAAATTCGCGGTTTGCTAAAATTCAGCTGGCTGTAATCAGCAGGAGTAAACCCGACATCCTTTGATTCATTGGGCTGCAGAGAAACTGCTTTTTCAAAGACGACATCTTCTATTGTGCCTGTGAGTTTTCCGCTTACTAATTTGGCTGTATTGTT
>PMMY01000179.1 GCA_003162655.1 Methanobacterium sp.
CTTGATTTTTTCATTTTATTTGACTAGATTAAAAACAAGAATCAAAGCAACATTAGATCAATTAACTCTTTTTCTATTTAAATTTGACCTTTAATTAGAATTTATAAACCAATAAAGAATATTGAATTTCAAATTGCCGGTACAATATAATACAACTGTACTGCTGTTAAGATGATACCCACCATTCCGCCGGCTAGAACTTGGGAAATAGTATGTTTTTTTAGTTTGACCCGACTCCACATCACCAACGGAATTATAAGGCCAAAAATTAAGCCAGGGAAACCGAACAAATAGACTAGAGCTACTGTGGGACCAGCAACACCCATAGCATGGATGCTTATCTTCCATGACAAATTAATGAACAGTATAATCAGAGTATTTGAGAAGTAAATGAACATTAACGCAGTTGTTAATGAAGGAGCACTTAAAACAAATAATATAAAAAATCCTATTAAATAAGAGCATACTGCATAAAACAGGGGCAAAGTCCGTTTAGTCCGATCGGTAATATCAATATCGGTATGCATTTTTTCTATTAGAATCAACGAAGTTAAAATAGGAAGAAACGCCCCAAATATCCAACATATTCCAGTTATGGCTAGGGAATGCATAAACCCCAAGAGAAAATAGTTTATGATTGCAAAGGTTGGAATTGATACAAGTGGTGGATGTGTAACAGATGAAATGAAATTTGCAAACTTTTTTTCAGATTTAAGTTTCTGTAGATTATCCATAGATTACCCCCTTTTAATTAAAAAAATCCATTCAGAAATTTGAAAACACAGTGATAAAGTGAATTCAAATCGATTCTTATCCCCATATGTATAACTTAAATATATAATTTCCACAGCATTTTACAGCTAAACCAACAATTTTAGCATCTTTAAAATTTCCATTGGAGATTATTCTCTCCCTTTGAGGTAATATATCTCTACTAGGCCGTATTTCATTTTTCCAAGGGTTTTTTTCAGAAAAGGTCAACAATATTCTTTGCAGATTCTGCTCCATTCATTTTGTCTGGGTTTTCTGATAGTGATGTGGCGACTTCTTCTAAAAGAGTCTGACCATTATTTTCGGTGTTCTGGTCCATTAGTTCCGCTGTATCTTGTGCCTTTTGAAAATATTGTTTTTCTATATAAGAATCAGTATAATCAATATTTGTATTTGAAACGGTCATAAGAATTATTATAATGGGGATTAGTCCCAATGCTGTCTCTATGCTGAAAAAAATTCCATTATCTTCCTTCATCATCAATACCACCATCATTCACTTATATTAGATGCGATGAATTGGTCATTTGGGATTATCTTTCATTAATTGTTTCTACAATTTTATCCTTCTTTTTTATGGCATTATCTGCTGCTTTTTGAACTTTTTCTTTCATAGATTGGAAATCTTCGGGTTCTATATCGCCCACAACCTTTTTTATCTTAGTATAGGCTGCTTCCCTGAATAGAGGTTTTAGTTCCTCTTCTCCTGTTTCTTTGATCAGTTTTGAGACGCCTGTCTGATCAACGAATCCGATTTCATCAATTCTAACACCTGTCTTAGATATAGCATTTTTAACACGTGATGCAACGTCCTCAGGAGCTATTATCATCAAAGAATCCACAGAAACACCTAAAGGATCTATATCTAGTTTTTCTAACATATCCAGTACTTTGGGATTAACCATGGCTCTTATTTTGTCCTCATAGAACGTCAGTCCAAGACCGGTTGTTTTGGTTATTTCGTGTGCATCTCCCCTTAGTCCGCCGTTGGTAACATCTGTCATAGCATGTACTTCAGGCAGGAGTCCTGCTTGGAATATGGCCTCAGATGCTTTTATAAAATTTATATCCATAGTTTCCCATACTACATCGAACATTCCATGGTATATGGCAGTAGTTGAGATGGTCCCACCACCTGAACCTTCTGTAAGGAGCACAACATCTTTAGCTTCAGCTCTTTTTCTTGCTGTTGGCGGATACTCTGATATTCCAACAGCGCCGACAGCACTTACTAACCTATCCCCTAAGACCATGTCTCCTCCTACTCTGAGTGTACTACCGGCTACAAGTGGTACATCGACAAGTTCCGATACTGCGCAAACTCCTGCTGTGAAGTCAAAAAGTTTTCCAACGTCTCCATCATCTGCTAGGTGAAGGTCACTGAGCATCGCAATTGGATCTGCACCCATAACACAAACATCTCGTAAAGTGGCCCGGGACACATGAAATCCGCCAAGAAATGGATATTCACTAAGCCGGGAGTGGATTCCATCTACGGCTGTTGTTACATACACATCTTTCTTGCCTACTTCTGCTTTAACTACTCCTCCATCGTCCTGTGCTGATGGTGATATGAAAGCACTGCTTTTGGTACTTGAAACAATTTCTGCTATTTTTCTGTGTACAAAGAAATCGCCTGCACCTCTTGATCCAACACCTATTTCACCCATGGATACCTTAGATTCAGGATATTTAATGATGTACCTCATGAACTCATCAGGGTACGAATCAATTTTGAGTGTATTTTTAACTTCTTCAATAACAGCAGCTGCCATAGCATCGGCTTTTTCATAATCAACATCTTTGTATTCTAATATCTTACTTGCTATGGTTTTCTGGACGGTAATTTCGTCCTCATATTTGATTTTACGTCTTACAAAACCTTCTATATCCACTTACCACACCTTTTTGTGTATTTGTTTTATGATTGAAATATTAATACTTATAGTTGAAAAATTAATAAGAATATTTTATTTTTAGATTACCTGCCCATTGACTGGAAAACTTTGATTTCACTGTACCAATTTAACAAAGTTTTTAAGTATCTGAAGCCCTTTTTCACCGCTTTTTTCAGGGTGAAATTGGGTTGCAAAAATGTTTTCCTTACAAATAACAGCAGGAACGTCAATACAATAATTAACTGTTGCTGCAATTATATTCCTGTCTTCGGGGTTTACATAGTAAGAGTGAACGAAATACATGAAATTATTGTTTACTCCATCTAATATAGGGCATTGGGTTTTAATTTCTAATTGATTCCACCCCATTTGGGGTATTTTGAGCCCATTTTCCTTCACAGAATCTGGAAAGTGTAAAACTTCTCCCTGAAAAATATCAAGACCGGGAATGTCCGGACTTTCTTCACTGGTGGAAAAAAGAACTTGTAACCCAAGACAAACTCCTAAAAATGGTTTACCAGTAGCTATATGGTCTTCAATGGAGTTTTCATATTTATCAAGATTTTCCATGGCATTTCCAAAAGCACCCACTCCGGGTAGTACAAGTGCTTCAGCATCATCTATATCCTTTAATGAAGATGAAATAATTGCATTGGCATTGATCTTTTTGAAACCATTTTTTATACTTTTAAGGTTTCCAGATCCATAATCTATGATAGTTATCATGTTTATCCTACCAAAAACAACTATTATCTACTTTCAAATTTTCATCTAAATTGAAAATTAAATGAGTTCTATCGGGTCATGTAATAATCTTTAACCCTAATGGTGTCATTCAAGTGGGGTGTTGAAATTTCATGCAGAACTGTGTTTTCCATAGCCACTATAGAATGTCTTTCTTCGGGTTCTATTCTAATGGTGTCATTTATTCCAAAGTATTCCTTACGATCTTTAAATTCAATGTAACCTGCACCGGTGACTATGTACATTGTTTCATCTTTATGGGCATGGTAATGGAAAGAAGTCTGGTAACCTTCCCTTAAAAATAGTTCCTTGGTCAGATATTTTTCAGTGTTAATAAGGATCTTCTCATATCCCCATGGCTTATCTTCTCTATTTTCATATTCCTTTTTAATTGCTTCAAGCTCTTTTGATGTGTCTATTGCCATCCAGAATAGTCCATCTTCTTTGTAATAACCTAGTTTGTTATCCTTAGCTAGCATCGGAAACACTGTCTTTTCTATGTCTCCTACTTCAAAACTGCCGAAATCTATTTCTCCTTTCGAAAAGTAGACTCCTCCGTTTATATAATAATCAAGCACAGGCTTTTCTTTGAATGAAACTAGCCTGTCTCCACTGATATCCACAATTCCGTAAGGTGAAACCATCTTTGTGATAAATATTGAAAGTGGGTAATCTGATTTTTGGCCCTGTTCTATCATTTTTTTAATGTTCAAATCAGCTACAACGTCACCGTTTCTTATAACACACTGTTCATTATCTTTAAGATGTTCCATACCTAATTTAATAGCATTTAAAGTTCCTAGGGGTTCATCTTCTACGATATATTCAATCTCAACACCCTTATATTCTTCTCCATATCTTTCACGAATTTTTTCACTTAAAAATCCTGTTAAAAGAAGTACCTTGTCAACTCCTGCATTTTTAAAGTCAAAGAGTTGTTTGTCTAAAATGGTATAATCATCTTTAATCTCTATGAGTGGTTTAGGAACTGTTTCGGTTAAAGGTCTTAACCTCTTTCCAAAGCCTCCACAGAGTATCATTCCAATGGTTCTCGTCATAATATCACCTACATATTAAAATGATCTGTTGCTATTTATGCCTATACTTNNGCTATACTATTAAATCTATTATATATAAAAATTCTTCAAATATCCATCAACCCTTTTAGGGCATCTCCAAAATCTGATGGTACAATCCGGTTTGTTCCTAGTGTTTTGGCATGGGCATCAAGTTCTGTAACTACATAGGTGTATCCCAATTTCTTTAGAGGTTCAACCAGTCTAGGGCCGTCTGTAACAGCTATTGATATTGTTTCCACTTCTTCTATAGGCAAGGCATGTGGAACTCCTGCTACAACTATCATATCAAATTTATTTTGGTTCAAAATTTTTACTGCCACCTTTCCTGTTATGGGATACTCGTCAAGACCTCCTGTAAGTTCATCAATAACTATTCCATTTTCTGAAAGCTCATTTTTGATATTTACTGCATGTTGCCTTATTCGTGGAAGTCCCACCCCTTCGTCGAGGTTTGCTATAATAGTTACCTTGTTATTTGGGTTTACTTTTTCAAATGGAATTTTCAATATATCCGAGAAAAGATAAGATGTTTCTTTCTTAGCATTAAGTACCAATGCTATTTTATCTCCCTTTTCATAAGATTCAAGAAGCATTTTGGCTACTTTTACTTTGTTGTCACCATATGATGGTTTTATGTATCCTCCCTGTGCCATTCCTCTAGTTTTTTCGATTTCAGTAGCTAGTTGGAGCATTTTATTCTGGCGTTCCATTTCAATTATTGGGATAACTCCTTCATTTGAAGCAGCATTCAAAACTGCTATAGCTCCTTCTGTGTTATCCCCCTCTCCTAGACCTCCATGTGATTCAACTGTAAGTACTTTTGCATTAATATTGGCATTTTTAACAGCTTCTTTCATATCTTCACCAATAATCATACTCACACATGTTCCAACAACTCCAACAAGCTTTGGTGAGAACATTTCATCCACCTTATGTAGTGTTTCTTCAAGTTTTCCTGATGCACCGAATATGAAATCATTTTCGGACATTGCTGTTGTCACGACCCTGACACCATCATTTTCTAGAAGGCGGCCTGTTCTAAAACAGCAGCCGTGTGGACCGTGTAATATGATCACATCAGCATTCATATCGCGTAATGTGTATAACGAAGCTGCTATTGGGCTTGGTCTTGGATGCAAATTTATCACCCCTGATAAAGTTTATAAAAATTTTTATTATGATAATTAATTATTTTGAATTGGAATTATAGATATAATTTTAACCTTAATAAGTTCTTTACTCCATTTTATTGGCAATAAATTTATCAAAATTATTATGATAATTTCATTTTATTCTGTGTGTTATTTAACAAATCATTAACATACTATTAATTATAATAAAATCGGTNNACATACTATTAATTATAAAATCGGTAGAAGGATAGTTAATTTCATACTACTGTAAAGATGTGATGAAGTTGGATAGGAATCTTATCTTTGTAATTCTTTTAATAATTGGATTAATTGGATTTTCAGTTTATAATGGTGAAAATAGTTCAAAGAAACTTCAAATTTCAGATTTCTTCAAATTTGAACCATCATCATACACTCAGATACTGGGAAATACAGATTATGGGTACGTTATCAGGGGAGGACCATATGGAAACAAGGATTCAGATGTTAAGATAGCCTACATCGTTGGAGTACATCCACTAGAATATAAATCACACATGGCAATTTTAGAGGCTTTATTAACTCATGAAAACTCTTTAAAATACAGTTATTATATATACATCGTTAAAGTTACACGTAATGCTTCTGATTATAATGATGGAAGGATTAATGGTCAGTTACTTGCTTATAAATATGCTGTTCCAGATATTCTCACAAAAAAATTCAACTTAGTAGTAGATGTGCATTCAAATAGGGGTAATTATAAAGAAAAGAGATTTTTTGATGTTCCTCTGAATGACAAAATTTCTAAAAACATTGCTTTCCAGATAATAAATAAAATTTCATGGGCGGTTTTTTATATTCCTCCACTAGAAAAAGGACCAACAAGCGGACCTTACGTTATATATCCATTAATAAATTCTGGTATTC
>PMMY01000305.1 GCA_003162655.1 Methanobacterium sp.
TTTACCGAAGCCGATGCAAGAGCTTGTATGAGTCAGTTTATCGGAGTTCCAAATGATATGAAATTCCGTATTGATGATAATATCAAGGTAAAGTTTACAAATACAGGACATATGCTTGGCAGCGGAGTAGCTAACGTTCAGATAATTGAAAAAGGCCAGATCAAAAAAATAGCTTAGACCGGAGATATTGGAAGACCGGTTGACCAGATTCTAGCAGCTCCCCAGCCTTTTCCACAGGCCGATATACTGATTACCGAGTCAACCTATGGCGACAGATTGCATCAGGACTCAAAAATGGCTGAAGAAGAGCTTCTTAACATAGTTGTAGATACCTGTGTAACTAAGGGGGGTAAACTTATTATTCCGGCTTTTAGTGTTGGGCGCACTCAGGAAATTGTATTCTCCCTGAATAATTTCTTTAACGAAGGAAAGTTACCTAAAATTGATATTTTTGTCGATAGCCCTCTCGCAGTGAATGCAACAGCTGTTTTCAGGATGCATCCGGAATGTTTTAATAAAAATTTCAGTGATGTTATGGAAAAGGATCCGGATCCATTTGGTTTCGATGGTTTACACTACATCAATAAAGTAGAAGATTCAAAAAAACTCAATGATCATAAAAAGCCATGTGTTATTATCTCAGCTTCAGGTATGATGGAAGCAGGCCGTGTAAAACATCATCTGGCAAATAATATTTCAGATCCCAAAAACACCATACTTATTGTCGGATATTGTGCACCGACAACACTGGGAGCACGGATCGGAAGAGGAGATAGGGAAGTTTCTATATTTGGAATAGTTCATGAGGTAAAAGCTGAGGTGAAAAAGATCGAATCCTTCAGTGGTCATGGCGATTATAAGGAAATGATCAGCTTTATAAGTTGTCAGGATAAGAACGCCCTCTCGAAGATATATATAGTTCATGGTGAGTATGAAACACAAAAGAAGTATGTTTCTACACTTGTAGCTGAAGGATTTAAAAACATTGAAATACCGGCAAAAGGACAGGAATATAATTTGTAATGGTGACCTAAATGGAACAATAGAAGGAGGTAGTAGGTTTTTTTACTAGCCTAAATTATTTATACACTTTGCTTTAATTCACTGGATGTATCTCCTCAATTCCTTTCTCACAGTTTTCCATTCCGGAAAGACTTCCGATAAGAGCTTGNNAATATAAAGGTCAGGGAGTTTAATAAGCTCTGTACTGAGTGTTATTACACCTTTATTTGAACAGCTTCCCCATCGTCTTTTCATGGTTCTGATAACCAGCCCTGTAGGTTTAAACATCTGATTTTCATGTTCTCTGAGAACCTTGTTCATTAATTCAGGAAAAAGTATCAGAGCTTCATTTTTATAGCCTTTATAAAGTAATCTCTTGATTAACTGAGCATCATCTGTCTTGTCTGTTCCAAGCTCAATCGTGCTGTCATAAAACCGTGCGTAAGATCTTCCTGATTTTTCAACTCTCAACACAGACTCATTCCCTCTGAAAAGATGTGTCGCACCTGAGGTATAGTACCTGTTTATTGAATTATTATCCAGCCTTCGGTAGTTATCACGATGTTTTAAGACCCACCCGGACTTTTCGGTTACAATCCTGCTGATGGTTTTATATGAGGTAAGATATGGAACCCTCACAATTACTGATGAATCGGGAAGTACACTGATTCCAATTGACCTTCTTCCTGAATATATTACTTTGAATTCTATATCCTCTATTCTGTGAATTTTTTGGTTTTTTAACATTAATTTATCNNAAATGAATGAAAGCTGTATTTCTTATTTTCAAGATAGCGTAATATTGAATCGAGGCGGAGATAGAATTTATCTTTTCTTCTTGGGTCTGTTCCCGGATGAATGAGCATTATATATCCATTCATTCCTCTGAGTTTTTCATATGACAAAAAGTTTTTCATAAGCGAATCACTTGAATAATAGGGTTTCCCTTTATCAGGAAATGTCCAGTCCTGATTAGTTATAGTACCTATTGAGTTATCCACAAGTTTAATTCCCGCCTTCCGGGTCCAAATGGCAATTGTATCATTATACCATTCATAAGGTGGAAGGAAGNNTTTTTCCCAGGAGCAATATAGAAGATGTTTGTCAGAATGCGGGCCGATATAATGACCGTCGGTTTTCAGCCTGGTTATTATCTTTTTATTTAGCGGATTTTTGCAGAAATCGCCTGTGAGAAAAAAAGAAGCCTTTATTTTATGGTTATATAAAGTCGTGGTTATTGTATCGAAACCATCAGAAAAATCATGAGCCGTAAAACATAGATAAATATTCTTTTTGGTTGTGTCCATCCTGACAATGGCTCCTTTGATCATCGTGATATTGGAGTTTCTATAAACATTCTGGGATTGAGATTGTAACGCAGACAGATAATAGACCAGGCAGGCANNACGTTTGTAGAGTAATCAGCAAAGTCATCATGATAAACGGCGAGTTTGGTCTGGAACTGAGCATATTCATCCTTTTTCGACAGATATATATATTTGAGGGAATTGAATATAGTCGGATAGACCGGACCATCAACCAGACCACCGTAAACCTGTCCTCCTTTCACAACATACGAAGAATGGGAGTTTTCAGGGAAATCACCATTTTCCGGAAGTCCGACTATCATACTGGTACCCCATGGATTACAGCCGAAGAGCCAGTCTCTGTGAGCGGCTTCCATCTCCGCATATGAATTATCGCCTGATATTTCAGAATATAGATGTGCTTGCGTTATTATTGCAGCAATCAGATTATTTGAGCACCAGATAAATGGTATCCCGACATGAAACGGATTTTTCTCACCTTTGCGTTCCGTAAGTTCCAATCCC
>PMMY01000073.1 GCA_003162655.1 Methanobacterium sp.
CATTGGATTTCCCATCCATATACCCTTTATAAATAATATTTCCATTTAAAGGATCAACAATATTTCCTTCTTTTACTATGAGTTCATCGTCAAGCACTTGGCTTTTCCATCCTGAATCAACTATTTCAAAATCACATATTGCCCCTGGAGAAGCAAGTTTACCTTTTTCTATCATTTGCCCTTCGATTGCAGGTCCTGCTGCAGCCGAACACGTATAAACATCTCCATTTATTACTAAAGCTATTTCTGCATTGGTTCCAAAATCAGCAACCAAAAAAATACCATTTTTTTCTAAAACACCAGATTTAAAAAGCATGGCAAGTGCATCGGCTCCAATTTCATGTTTTATAGCTGGAGGAATGTATATTTTAGCTTTTTGATTTACTTCAAGTCCTATTTTATCAGNNTCTATGTTATGAAATAAAGAAAGTTGTATGGGGTTACCGCAGACAGCAACCCGCTCAACATTTTCAAGATTTATACCCAAATTCTTTATCACATCATTAATCGTGTTAATAAGGAGTTTGTGAGCTGTTTCTTCACCCACTTCTATTGCGAAGTGGAGATGATCCACCACATTAGCACCGGGCAATGGGTGTCTAAGTGTAATAGCAGTTGAAATTATCTTTGAAGTCTCAAGATTATGGGCTTGTGCTCTAATGCCACTGGTTCCTATATCCAAGGCTATTGCATATTTTTCATTCATTAATTTTGCCTCTAATTATAAAAAATTTTAAAATAAGGATCTTTAGTTATATTATGTTGGATGTTGATAACAGATTTCTAAATTTATTTATGAATCCTGATCAGCATTTTGTCATAATAAATTATTCATAAAAAATAAAATTAAATAAATATTGTAAGGGAGATTAAAATTTTAGGGTTGCTCAAAATTTTTATGAGTACTCTGAAACAAATTCGCCTACAATATCTGCATATTCTTTTCTAAGATCTTTCCATGTTTTTTTATCCTTTACTATAGCATCAGCAAGTTTAGGGGCATGGTATGCCTCAACACCGTAGACACTCATTGGGAAAGATTCAACAAAATCTTTTCTCACTGCACCACCACCGCATCCGATAGCTGGAACTTCAAGACCTTCTTTTTGCAGTGCTTCAACAACTTTAGGAAAAACTGTCATGGTTGTTGTCATAAGAGCTGTTCCTGTGACAAATATAGGTTTATGCTCTTTTATAGCTTTCACAACATCCACTGTGGGCACATCTCTTCCCATATCTATTGCTTCGTATCCACCGGCCCTTAAAAACATGACCACAAGATTTTTACCTATATCGTGTGGGTCTCCTTCAGCTACAAAAGAGACTACTGTTCCTTTAGTTTCGCTTTTGTGACCTAAAACTTTTTCACACTCTTTCACACCTTCCATCATTCCATCTCCAGCCAACATAAGATCTGGCAGGAAATAAAATCCTTTGGTATAAAGCAGACTGACAGCATCCATTCCCTTCATTAAACCTTTGTTGATAATATCAATGGGTGATATATCATTAGCTAATGCTTTTTCAACATTGGCGAGTGATGCATCCCTATCCTCGTAGAGCACTGCAAGTGCTATGGCCCTGAAAGGTTCTTCAGTTGGGATGATATTTACTACATCAAGGTCCTCTTCTGGTTTTATTGCAGCTCCCTCTATTTCCACGTTGTATCGCACTGCTATAAAGGTTTGATCCATTTTATTTTCTAATTCTTCATAACTCATACTCTAAACCCCCTTTATAATTCATAGCTTTTTGGGTCAAATTCAGCTATTTTCCTTGAGTACTTCCTCAAACATTCATCAATAAACTGATCAGATTCTGCAGGCAGTCCTTCAAAGATTTTAAGAGCACTGTCAAGTGAGTCTCTTTCAAATCTTGTGAGATACATTTTTTTAGCGTCAACTGCCTCGTTTATTATGGCTCCAGCTTCAAGAGCAGCTGCTCTAGATCTGAGGTATGGATCATTACCATATTTCACTATTGCTTCTCCTATTCTGTATGCATTATCATAAGCAAGTACCAGTCCTTGAGGATCCCTATATTTGTCTGTAAGGGTGTAAAGATCCCTTAAGACTTTTTCCTGTCCTGTTTGGAGAGCTGTGTTCATAAGTGCTGCTTCGTACCCTGTTGCCTGTAACCATACTTCAGGAGTGGTACCTCCCATTTCCTGTCGGTGGTAAACTGATTCGTTACTCCACACATCTGTAACAGCAGCGGTCAGGTTACCCATAAGATCAGAATGGGCACAAACTGCATTTTTCCCTTCAGTGGCTATTGGAACTCCACTGATTGCTTTGATTATAGGGTTTTCATATCCACAGTCTTTTAGAGGTCCGATAGCTCCACATTCTACTGCTACCAAACTTCTTGCCGCTGCCATAGCCCTTGCAAGTGCTGCTAAAGTATGTGAGCAGTCCTTATCAAGCAATCCTCCGGCCATGAACATTGCTGTATTGGCCTGAGCACAATCAGTATCTCCCGCCGGCCTGCAGTCATATTTTTTACATACATCCACGATTCTTTTCCACATATACTCCATATCTATACTTCCAAGAACTCCTATACCAAAGAGTATGGCTTTTGGGTCACCCCTTGCTATACCATAGTCAGATACAGATTTTCCACCTATAGTTTCTATAGCAACATCAGATGCTCCATTAGCAGCACTGGCTTCTATGGACTCCATAACTTTGTTGTCATAGTCTGATTCTCTCAGTCCCGGACTTCTTTCCTCAAGCCTTATATCTGCAGGGGTTGCCCGGAGTGATATTTTGATGTCGTATTCATCATGATAATTTTCCAGTGTTTCGGCCTGAATTTGTGTGCACTCTGCAGTCCATTCAGGATTGTTTGTTTGCTGGAATATATGTTCCTGTTCTAACATAAATGCAGGCAATCCTACAGCTACTGCCCTATCACAAGCACTCTGAGTTATGTTTCTACACTCCGATACCATTTTTTCTTTTGATTCTTCAGAACCTTCTACAGGAGCTACTTTTAT
>PMMY01000098.1 GCA_003162655.1 Methanobacterium sp.
ACTAAAAATTCTTTTTTTTGCAAAACTCGAAGCATACTTCTTAATACGGGCAGTTGATACATCTGCTGCATCAACATAATCAACTACTCCGTCTTCTATCATCATTGATATCCGTATAGGAACTGTATATGCCAGCGTTAACCTGTGATGAAGCCCTTCTATAGGAACAATCCTGTCTGCACCTGCTTCCAAGGCCATTTTACTTCTTGATTCGTAGTTTGCAAAGAAAGGGGCGTGGTTCGCGCTGAATCCCTTATTTAAATAAATTACAACTTCTTCATTCTTTTTATCAGCAAGTTCCCTAGCTTTATCAATGAGTTTCTTATGCCCTAAATGTACGGGGTCAAAATCTGCACTTATACCAATCATTTTTAATCACATAATGCTTTTTAATGAGTTTATTTTATTTATAATTCAATAATTTAAATTTCAGTTTGTAAGAGATATTATATCTAAGAAAGTTCCACACTATTTATCATTTATTATAAGACATACTTCAAGTTGTAAACTATTTCACAAATATGATTTCCGAGGTAACCATTATTAGGTTAAATGATTTTGGTTGGAGATATTTTAATTTTATATTAAATTATCATAAAAATAATCACTTAAATTATTTCTCTTTCCTTCAATGGTTCGGTTATAACTGCTCCTAGTAGAAGTCCAAGTGAGATAGCTACTATAGTCATTGCAACCACTGTGGCATCTGTTATAGCTGCAAAATAGTTCTGGCTTACAAAAGTTGCCAGACTTATAAAACCAAGGGAACCAGGGACAAGTATCCAGAATGCGGGCATTATGGAAACAAAACTTGGAGTTTTATGGTCTCTTCTTTCGATTATTGTCCCACTTATTGCCATAAGGAGCGAGCCTGAAAAAGCTCCAAAGAAACCTCCTACAAAGTGGTTACCAAGCTGTTGGCCAAAAAATGCTATGTAAAGTATCAGGATAACCCAGGGCATATCTTTGTTTCTTATAGACATGAAAAGATACATGCCCACAGCGAATATTATAACTCCCAGATAGGGCGCCCACCATCCTAACCCGTTCATTGAGTTTGCAACAAACAAATTTTGGGGAGGAATACCGGTGATCTGAATTCCAACCAATACTCCAAATAATATCAGAAACAATATTGCAGTTCCATATATCACTCTACTTGCACCGGATATAATCTCACCATATGCTAGTTCGAACATGCCTGTAGTTAATGTAGCTCCTGGAAGAAAATAGGCCAAGGCGGGCAAGAGCATTGCAACAGATCCTGTAAGTAATCCTACTTTAGTACCATAAAGAAACAGCGAAGATACTATTAAAGCAGCAATCACGGGAAGTATGAGTAAAAATCTAGTCCTGCCCCGGCTTAAGATCAATAAAAATCCCACTATGGCTCCAAGAACTCCAGATACAACTAGCTGTTCTGGTGTGGGTTGGAGTAACATTCCAATACCCATAGAAAAAAGTACATATCCAATTAATATTCCAATAGGCCCAAATTGATGTTTTTCAGAGAGTATTTTCCTTAAACATTTTTTGCCTTCTGTTGGAGAAATTTCTGCAGCTTCTGCTCGATATATGAGTTCATATATCTCTGAAACTTGGTTTAATGGTAAAAATCCGGGCTTTTGATTGGCTGCATTTAGAGGCGCTGATTCTTGTTCCCCTATTTTTATCAATATCATTGTAGGAAATACTAGTATCTCTGCTTTAGTTTTATATGCTATGGCAATCTTTTCTAAAATTGAGGTAATATCTACTACAGATATCCCTGAAGCCGTTAAAGCTTTGCCTAATTCGGTTAAAAACTCCATCAAACCATTTGATGAAGTTTTATTTTCCATAGATTCATAGTGTTTCATTGTGGAGATATTGTTTTTAATAAAGAAACACTTTGGGTTGATAATTAATTCTAAAATTATTGGATAAAAAAATAAGGTCTTTGTAAGATATTATTTCTTATGAACCAGATTGGTGGTTGATCGAGTAATATCACAAAATTCAATTTCAGTTTTCCATTTATTTTTACATTCACATTCTAAATCTTCAGGAATACTCTGATCAAGGTTTGATTGTATGATCATACTCTTCAATTGTGAGTTACATTTTTTGCAGTTATAAGGACCTCTTCTACTTCCAAATCCCGCAGTATCCATTATAACTGGTATTTCAAGAGATCCACGTACCTGTTTTATGATCTCCATTATACTCCATATCCATGGAGGCTGGTAAGAACCACCCTTCCAAAGTTGTTCCATTAAGGTATCTTTGTGGATTGTTGCAGGACAGAAAGAAATCCTGCTAGCCCCTACAGATTCAGCATATTGTGCCGATTCCACAGCCTCTGTAATTGCATCCTTTTCAGATGTTAATATAGGTTTCACAAATATGTATGCCTTGGCTCGAACATCACATTTTAACTCTGTATTTTTAATGGTTTCAACTGTATTCTCAAAATCCTTTCTTGAAAACCCTTTGTTAATCTTCTTTTCTCTAGTATAATCATTGGAAGTTTCAAGACCAATACCAATCTCAAATATTTTATCTCCAAGTGCGTCACAACATTCTTGAAGCACGTTTTTTGTAACAAATTCCGGTCTCGATTCTACAACAACCTCTTCTACATATTTCTCATCTTTAAGAAGATTCAAAATTTCATTTCTAGAACTTAGAGGTATTTCATCAGGGTTTAAAAAACTACCAGATGCAAATATTTTTACAACAGTTTTTTCAGTTATCGCATGTTTTTCTAGAGATTTTTTAAATATATCCACTAATAAATCTGGATCTACTTCATCAAGGGGGGAATCCGCAACATAACTACACATGGTGCAACCTCCAGACCCTGAGAGTGCCCAGGCACAACCAGGTGTAGGTAAAACTATAAAGATGGCATTTCCTTTTCCTGAGTACAACAGATCTTCTCCTGACCAGCTTGCTGCAAGGTCTTGAGGGGATCGTTTTTCCATTTTATCTAGGGCGTCTGCTCTTATTTCTCGCATTAAATTTTGAATTTCCATTTCCAACACTTTCCACTATGATAAGATAAATGATAAAATAATAATCTGATTATATTAAATAGTATAATTAGTTGTTGATAATGATATAGGTGGAAAATTGGTGAACGAGATCGAGGTCAAGTCGATTCTTAACAAACACAAAAAACGTGATGAATGGTTTTTAGGTAATTACACTCTAAATCCATATGCTGGCTGTTCAATAGGTTGCATATACTCATTGATAGTTTCATTCATTCATATAGCTACTTACTTACTATGTCATTTAGTCATAGCTGTTGTTAATTTAAGATGTTCTAATTGAATGAACTTATAAAATATTTAAAAAAATAAAATTTCCTTTTTTCATTAAGTTTGATCCGCAAAGCGCCACCAAGCCAGAGTAGCTATTACTCCCATGATGATGTAGGAGAATAATATAATATAACTGGCTATACCCGGATATGGGAAATTTGGTCCTAAAAGTCCAGTAGAAAGTGCGGGTATGGCCCAAGGAACATAAGGTATAATGCTGGGAATCCCCACGGGAAGTATGTTGGTTATGAATAGAGTAGCAATGACAAAACCTACAGG
>PMMY01000226.1 GCA_003162655.1 Methanobacterium sp.
AGAAACTTGAAGTAAAATTATAGATGATCATAATAGAAAATAATAATATAATTTTTATTAAACATTCTAATTCTAAATGGAATTATTCCATTTTCAAATGAATATATATTGGAGAGGATAACATTAGCGATTTAAACGACTTTTTAGAGGCTTCGGGCAAAATTAAAGAGATAAGTATTTTTGATGAAAAACTTGTCGACTTTGAAAATGAATTGAATGCTCTAGAATCTGAAAGAACTGGTTCTCAGTTAAAGGTTTCTAAAGCTGAGGATAAACTCTTGGAACTCAAAGAAAAACTTCCTGGTTCCAATAATGGAGTTGAAATTAAAATTGAGAAAGGCAACTCTGAACTCAAAAAACTATTGGATTCTGTATCACTCCTAGACAATAAGATCTCTGAAAAAAACCTTGCAAAGAATGAAATACAAACAGAAAGGGATGAACTAGTTAAAAAAAGTTTAATGATTCTTCATTCTACCATGAAAAAGGATCATCAAAAAGCAGATGAAGAACATGCTCGTTATGTTGAGTTATACACTCAGGAAAGGGCTAAAAAACATGATCTTGAACGTAAAATGATGAATCTTAAGATGATGGTATATAAAACTTATGGGTTAAGGTTAATTTAACCTCCACCATCACAGAGCTCGTTGCTCATATCAACATCATCAAATTTGTTTTTAGATCTTTTTATTATTCCATTCACTTTTTCTTTATCTTCGATTTCTTCTTGTTTTTCTTCTGATTTAAAGATGGTATGATTTTTAAGTTTATTGTACTCAGATTCGCCAATTACTTCGAGGAATTTAGTTTTATACCATAAATCGGTTGTATCTAATAACACCCAGGTTCCATTATCATCAGATTTAAAATCCACAGCTTCCCCTGCACTTCCTGTACCTGTGTACCTCACATGGACACCTTTTCGAATAGGTTTTCCCCTAACATCCTCAATATTCATAATATCACCCCATCATTTAATAAAAATATAATTATAA
Source organism: Methanobacterium sp. (assembly GCA_003162655.1). Classification (GTDB taxonomy): domain Archaea; phylum Methanobacteriota; class Methanobacteria; order Methanobacteriales; family Methanobacteriaceae; genus Methanobacterium_B. The sequence continues at coordinate 999 of PMMY01000226.1, forward strand.
TATGATCTTTAAATATTACATAAACTAATCCACATCATCAATATCAGCTTTTTCTATATTCAGGAGCATGTAATCGCCTAATACTGATATCTTATCGGGTTCAATTTCAATATCCTTTTTCCTTATTCCAAATTCACCAGTTGATATAGTTATAATATTTATTAAACCCTCTTCGGAGTTTATAAACATGTCGGATACTTTCCCTATTTCTAATGCATTTTTATCCAATACTCTAGTTCCTAGAAATTCGCTAACCTTAATTGAAACACCTATTTATAATCTGTTTTTCGTATTATTTAATTTTTTTCAGCCTAAATTATTAAGGATAAATTGATGATGTTCTATTATTAATATTTTATGGATATATCGGAATTAAATGTATATTATATATTTGAATATGTAATACTAATACATTTAATATATGTTAAAATTGCAACAATAGTTCGGAAAATATAAAAAAAACAGAAGATTAGGGCTAGTAAAGTTAAAAAAAATTCCCGTAAATGGAATGACACTTAAAACAGCTAAACTATTATGACCTGTTCATCATCATACATACTGATTTGATTATAATCTTAAAATTATTATTACATTTTTTAATTGCAGAATTAATTTTTATGATAAAATTTAATAGTTTTCGGTTACTATATAATGTATTAAGATAAAATAAGGTGCAATAAGATATTCTTTAGGAAAACTATTACTTCTAAAATGTTATTGAAGGAGTGGAAAAAATGGACGATTCAAAAATTTTAATCGTGAAAGATGAGTATATAGTTGCTACAGATTTAAAACAACGATTAGAAGACATGGGTCATGAAATAGTCGGAATTGAAGGAGATGGAAAATCAGCAATAAAAAAAACTGTAGAAACAAAACCTGATCTAATTTTAATGGACATAACTTTAAAAGGAGAAATAGATGGAATAGAAACTGTTCAACAGATACAAGAAGACTATGATATTCCATTTATATATCTATCCGGGAGTAATAATAATACCACACTTGAAAGGGCGAGAACAACAGAACCATCTGGATATATTATAAAGCCATTTATGGATAAAGGAATAAAAAAGCTTTAGAAATGGTAGTTTAAAACAATTATATACTTTAATACGAAAATAATAATTTAAACATATTTTTTATGTATATTCGTTCGAAAATCGTGACATCAGTTGACAAAAAACTCCAGTATTACATGGGAATGATCAAAAAATTCCATTCAAGATGTTTGGAACCTTCTTCCAAACTATCATCTAAGTNNAAAAATAAGGATAATAGAAAAAATGAAATATTCCTTGAAAATATTTAGTGTCTTTGGAATTCCTATAGAACTTCACATTACATTCTTAGTATTGATGCTTTTGATTTACATAGTGGCCTTTTTTAAAATTATACCAGCAATAAATCTTTTAACTGCATTATTAATAACCCTAGTTTTTGTTACAGTAGTAATACATGAGTTAAGTCATTCTTATCTTGCAAAGCGTTATGGGATTAAAATTGATAGGATTGTGCTTCTCCCCATTGGTGGGCTGTCTGAGATGGAGGAAATACCCAAAGATCCTGCACAAGAGTTGAGAATTGCACTTGCAGGACCTGTTTCTAACCTTGTTATAGCTTTGATCAGTTATATTGTTCTAATAATATTTGGATCCTNNCCAATGGATGGTGGGAGGATATTGAGGGCATTTTTAGCTGAAAGAATGAGTTTTATAAAGGCAACTAAGCTCGCTGCTAATATTGGTAAGCAGTTTGCAATTATAATGGCAGTCATAGGTGTTTTCTTTAACATTCTGTTGATACTTATTGCCATTTTTGTTTATGTAGGTGCAGATGCAGAGTACAAATCCGTTCTAGTATCAACACTGTTAGGCGATGAAATGGTTAAGGACGTAATGACTAAAGATGTTCACATATTAAACCCTGAAAATACGGTCCAAGAAACATTAAAAACCATGTTCAGTGAGAAACATATGGGATACCCTGTTACAGATAATGGAAAATTGGTTGGAATAATAACATTCGATGACATTTCCAAAATACCTGAAAACGAGAGAGATATGTTGATAAAAGATATTATGACCCGTAAATTGATTACATCAGATCCTAATGAAGATCTGGTTGAAACTATTGGAAAACTTAATAAAAACAGAATTGGTAGGGTTCCCGTCGTAAGAAATGGCGAACTTGTAGGAATAGTATCAAAGACCGATATTACCAATACACTTCAAAAGAAAGAACTTAAATTAGATTGATATAATTTCTTTACAATTTTAGATACTAATATTTGGTTTACTGAGCTAAATTTGGTGTAGGTTGAGAAGAAAACTTTGATAATATTGAAGTTAATTTAGTGCTTAAATATTAGATATATCAATTAAATAATAATATATTAAAATAGGAGATTTTTTTTATGGAAGATGCTTGTAGATTCATAATCAACGAAATTATAGAGGGACGGGTTAAATCAAAAAAGGACCTTGAAAAGGTTAAATTAAAGGCCTGTCGAGACTTTAAACTCATGGAGTTTATGAGCAATTCTTTACTGCTTGAAAATGCTACCCATTCTGAAAAAGCGAAAATATCTCCTCTGATACGTAAAAAACCTACAAGAACTATTTCAGGTGTTGCCGTGGTTGCTGTAATGTGCAAACCGCATAAATGTCCCCATGGAAGATGTACCTACTGTCCTGAAAGTGATATTGCCCCTCCAAGTTACACTGGAGAAGAGCCCGCTGCCTTAAGGGCACGTATGTACGATTTCGATCCTTACAAACAAACTTATAATCGGTTATTGCAGCTTGAAAGTATAGGCCACCCGCTTGATAAGGTAGAACTCATTGTAATGGGTGGTACATTCCCCTCTTACTTTACATGTTACCAGGAATGGTTTGTAACACGTTGTATTGAAGCTATGAACAACTTCGGTATTACAGATCCAGATCAACGGATTGCAATTCGTAATGGTGAAAAGTTACAGGTTCCTGAGAGTTTCAGCTACCTGGAAGATGTTCAATCTGCCAATGAACTATCCCCTATAAGATGTGTGGGCATGACATTTGAAACACGCCCTGACTATGCTAAAATACCTGATGTGGATAGAATGCTTCAAATGGGAGTTACAAGGGTTGAATTAGGTGTTCAAACCATATACAATTTCATTTACAAACGTATAGAGAGAGGCCACAAGGTTGAGGATGTTATTAAGTCATCAAGAATACTCAGAGATTCCGGACTCAAAGTGGCTATGCATTTGATGCCGGGCCTGTTTTCATATCCAGAAAGAGACATGAGGATCTTTCACAGGATATTTGAGGATGATAACTTCAAACCGGACATGCTAAAAATATACCCCTGCTTAGTGATTAAGGGATCTAAACTGTATGAATTATGGAAGAAGGGTGAATACACACCCTACACAACTGAACAAGCAGTTGATTTAATAGTCAGCGTTAAAAAGATGCTTCCTAAATGGGTTAGAACAATGAGAATTCAACGGGACATACCATCACAACT
>PMMY01000243.1 GCA_003162655.1 Methanobacterium sp.
TTCTTCAATTATTCCCTTTATATTTTTAAACCACTCCAAAAATTCTTTTTTTGGAGTTATAACCAATTCTAAATCATTAAATTTCTCGATTGGCTGTTCTGCAGAAATTTCAGCTTTAAGTTCCGACTTTAAATCATCCATATTATCACCTAAACTAAAATTGGTTAGTGTAATTGGTGCTTGTATTGGTAGAGCATAAGAGAAGAAAAAAAGATTTAATCCATCCAGAATTATTCGAGAAATTTTGTAAATCAGCTCAAAAATATAATATTAGGGTGATGTAATAATTAATAAAGTTAACTGGATTTTAAAAAAAAATAGGTAAGAAATTCTTTAAATCTTTTTCAAGATCATTTCAGGATTGAGCATACTGATGCCTGTATTTTCACCAACTACTTCCACCTGCACCACCCAATCAACATCAGGGCCATTGTACTGTAAATTAAATCTTTCAATTAATTCCTCTGAAATTCTTTCCACTAGATCCTCCTTAGATTTTATATATTTTCTTCCTCTTAGATCACATATTACCCTAAATGAATCTCCTGAAACTACCCTATCCCCTGCAAGATCTATTACTTTCTCTAATATGCTATCCAATCGAGTCCTGACAACCTTTTCAATGAGAACTACTTTAGATATTACTGTGGTTGGAGCATTTCCAATTAATTTAACTGCATCTAATGGTTCCATTGCCAAATCTATTAAAAGAACATTGGAAAAGTTTGATTCTTTAACATTAAGCACTTTTTCATGATATTTAAGTGCCAATTCAATTTCTTCTGTTCCTAATACTTCTTCACCTGAATTTTCATCTTTTTGCCCTTGTAGTGTAACTAATAGATTAAATGTTTCTGTTGGATTGATAAGACCACCACCTTTATTATATTATGTTAACAAACGATGATAAAATTTATGATTTTCAATAATTCAATTGAAATCCTAAAATATTAGCATTGAAGTTATTATTAATCCATTTATTTAAATCCATCATCAGTAATGAGCATCTTCTTTGTGTGTTTCATCAATAAATTTAAGGTTAAATATATCGTCAACCTTAAGATCGTGCTTCATGTAACCCAATTCATTTAAAATTGGTATGAAATCCATTGTAGATTGGATATATTTGTCGGGTATTTTTGCACAGTAGCGAGGTGAGATATTATAGGTATTTAAAACAAATTCTTTATCAACAACACCCATTTCATGTGCAGCTATTTCTGCAGCTATTTCTGGTTCATTCCTCATTAAGTTGGATGCATCTTCATGTGCCTTTAAAAAATTTATAATAAAATCCCCTGAATTTAATATCAGATCTTCCTGTACAACTATTCCATAGCTGGGATTGTATGGCCAGAGTTTATTTGGCGGTAATATGATCTTGAAATTAAATTGGTTCGATGCAACCGTAGCAAGGGAAGGTGTACCAATCCCTGCTTCTATTTCACCATCATAAATTGCGTCTGGAATGAAGTCTGCCCAGGGATAGTTCTTTATGGATATATTTTTATCCTTTACAATACTGTGTAATATTACATCGTGTATAGATCCCTTTGTAGGTGTTCCGATGGTTTTCCCTGTGAACTGGTTTATTACAGATTCTACGTTACCTAAATCCAAATAAGAATAGTATGATTTATCTGCAACCATTACTGTGCCCTCCACATGGCCTCCTCCAACACATTTGATTTTCATACCCTTCTCAATTCCGATCATAACAGGTGGAAGTCCAATGTATCCTAGATCTATTTCCTTATTTTCAAACGCCTTCATCATCTCTGGACCTGTTGGGAAGAGTTTCCATTCTGTTTCGTCAATGCTATCAAAGATAAATTTTCTACTTTTTAGGATAAATGATGTATGGTATACAGTTGAGAGATATCCAATCTTCATTTTATTAGACCTCCTCTTTAGCTAGATTAATATTTTTTAATTTAATAATTTAATTGGAATCTTTAACTATTTATAACAATTGTTATATTTTAATATGTAATTAATTGTTATTATTTGAAGTGAATAAAATTCCTTAAAAAGAATAACTAAAAATTTCTATTTTTCTTGTAGATAACAAAGCTTTCTGGAAATTTGTTTCGCAGAAAATCTATTAAGCCTCTGTTTTCAAGGTCATCAATAACCATTTCCATGAATTCAACGTGCTCTCTGGCATTATTAACAAACTCATTCTGGGATTTAATCTGGATGCGAGCATCATCTAGCTGGTTTTTTGTTATGGTCAACCTATGTTCAAGCTTNNGTTTTTTGTTATAGTCAACCTGTGTTCAATCTTGTTAAAATTATTTTTTAATTCTTCAAAATTACCAAACTTTAGACTTATTCCTTTGAGTTCAAACTCCTTAACTTGTTTATCCAGTGATCCCTTCTCGATAATTACTTCATGAATTCTCGCCTGAGAATCTAGAAGTTTACTTTTAACTTGAATTATCATATCATCCTTTTCTGCAAGTTCTTTTTCCATTTCTTCAACCGAAAGCTTATCCTCATTTAATTTATCATTATTGGTTGTATGCTCATTTTTTCTCATGTTTTGGTTATCAACATCGCTTTGAGAATGTTCTTTCATGATATCATCTCAATTTATCTTAAATATTTTAGTTTNNCATTAAATTAAACAATAAATATTATATAACAATTGTTATAGATATTGATGATTATTTAGGGTACTACAAATAATTTAGTAAAATAAAGTAAAAGCAATTAATTAATCCTATATTATTAATAGAAAGGAGATATAAACTTGAAATACGATTTTGACCAATTATACGACAGAAATAAGACAGATTGCCTTAAATGGGATATGATGGAATCAATCTTTGGAAGTGGAGAGTTGCTTCCTCTCTGGGTAGCTGATATGGATCTTCCAGTTGCCAAACCAATTATTGATGCCCTTAAAAAACGTGTAGAACACCCATTTTATGGCTACACTCAACCTGGATCGAGTGTAATCAAATCAGTTGTAGAACGTATGAAACGTAAATTTAATTGGGACATCAGTCCAGAATGGATAGTATTCACCCCAGGAGTGGTTCCAGCCCTTCACGTTGCTGTTCGTTCACTTACGCATCCTGGTGACGAAGTAATATTACAAGAACCGGCTTATCACCCTTTTTTTCCAGTAGTTATAAACAGCGGTTGTAAGATAATAAATAACGGCCTCAAACTGGTTAACGGTAGATATGAAATGGACCTTAAGAATCTAGAAGAGAAATTCCATCCTAAAACCAGGCCATTAAATGGTCCTGGACGTATTAAAACTGTCATATTCTGCAATCCACACAATCCTGTTGGAAGACTCTGGAAAAGGGATGAAATAATCAGAATGGGTGAAATTGTAATTAATAATGGTGCAGTGGTAATCTCTGATGAAATACATTGTGAAATCCTCTTTAAAGGACATAAACACACACCTTTTGCATCGATCTCAAAAAAATTTGAACAAAACTGTATAGTTTGCATGTCACCTAGTAAAACGTTCAACCTTGCAGGTCTTGAAGTTTCTTCTATAATAATTCCCAATAAAAAAATACGTGAAAACTTTGTAAATACAAGATCAGGTATTGTTCCTAATCCTAATCTATTCGGATATATTGCAATGGAAGCTGCCTATAAATATGGGGATGAATGGTTGGAACAGGTACTGGATTATCTACAAGAAAACCTGAACTATTTAAAGAACTATTTTTTAAAGAATATACCACGTATAATGGTCATTGATCCTGAAGGCACCTACTTAATATGGCTGGACTGCCGTTATCTTGGTATGGACAATAATG
>PMMY01000240.1:0-1270 GCA_003162655.1 Methanobacterium sp.
TATAGAATTTTCAGGACAATATAAGAATGACGCAAGGGATGGTCATTGGGTTATATATAACAAGGATGGAAGCATTAAATACAAACTGGATTATATTTCCGGAATAACTAAAGACCGGCAGATGGACATCGACGAATCTGCCTTTCTGGAATCTCTTGAGAATAACAAGGGGAGAATATCCGACCCTGAAAAAACCGGAGTCGTTNNTTTCAGTAAGAGCAGTTAACAGGAGGCTTAAAGCAGGGATAAAAGTGCCCGATTTCAGAGATCTTCCCGTAAACAAAAGTTATCTGAATATTATAACTCTGTCAGGACTGAAACTCCATTCGACGTCAAAATGGATGAATACTGCCCTGTTCAAGTCTCAATTTTCATTTGATATTAATGCCATTCTGAGCTTACCATTTGTGAGNNGACGGTGGTTTCTTAAATTCAGATGTAATTTCCTCATTAGGTGATCTTCGTTTAAGAAAAGGCATCAGGAAAACTTATGATTTTGTCAATAATAATGAATCAGTTTATAATTCCTCTAGACATGGAACTGCAGTTCTCTCTGTCATGGCAGGAATAATACCTGACCAGATTGAAGGGTCCGCTCCCGGGGCTGATTATCTGCTTCTAAAAACTGAGGATNNTGGGATATTTCAATTTTGATGATCCGTCTCTTAATTATAAACACTCAGATCTCGACGGAAATACTGCCTTTGTGACTAGAGTTGCAGAGATTGCAGCTTCAAAGGGAATTCTTGTAGTAAATAGCGCCGGTAATGAAAGGGGAAATACATGGAGAAATATTATTTTCCCTTCTGATGGTGATAGTGTATTGGCTGTGGGAGCAGTTGATGGAAATGGGTTGATTTCAGATTTCTCATCTTCAGGGCCTGGTTCCAATAACAGGATCAAGCCTGATAATGTAGNNATGTCCGGTGCTGAGCGGAATAGCAGCTTGCCTGATACAAGCAGTACCACCGGCAATAAACAGTGATATTATTAATGTCCTTCATTCAAGTGCCGACAGGTATAATTTTCCCGATTCACTGTATGGATATGGAATTCCCGATATAGTTATTGCACTTAATGAGCTTCAGAAAAAATATCTCACAGTACCGGAAGAAGGAATTATCATATTTCCAAATCCGACTACCGGACAATTTGAAATTACATTTTCGATTCCGCCTGAAAAAGTGACACTTGAAATAATTTCCTTAACAGGAAGTAAATTGTTTGAAAAAAGATATGCAGATTATGCCGGAAGATCTGGTATTATAAC
>PMMY01000240.1:1279-2271 GCA_003162655.1 Methanobacterium sp.
AAGGAAAACAGTGCCGGACATTGTTACCTGGAGCTGATCGAAAAACATCCGGATGAAAAAAATGTCAGAGCCAGAGTAAAGGCAATAATATGGAGCAAACGGTTCACGTTTCTTAAAGCATTTTTTGAGAACAGCACAGGGGAAACGCTTCGGGAAGGGCTTAAAATACTAATTAAAATAAAAGTTGAATATCATGAAGTGTATGGGCTGAGTCTCATAATTTCAGATATCGATCCGGCTTTTACAATTGGCGAAATGGCGATGAAACGTCAGCTCATTATTAAAAGACTGGAACAGGAAGGTGTCTTCACAATGAACAAGGATCTTAGGTTTCCTGCTGTTCCTCAAAGGATTGCAATTATTTCTTCAAAAAATGCTGCCGGCTATAGCGATTTTGTTAACCATCTAAAAGGAAACAGCTTTGGTTACGTATTTTATACTTCACTTCTAGAAACCGCGTTACAGGGAACCGAAACTGAACAGAGTGTGATAAGCGCTCTTGATAAAATTGCCCTGACCTCTCATATATTCGATTTGGTGGTAATTATCAGAGGTGGAGGTTCTCAATCGGATCTGAGCTGGTTTGACAATTATAATATAGCCTATCATATTATNNCGGGCACGATAAGGATGTATCAGTTACTGATATGGTGGCAAATATGGCAATGAAAACACCAACTGCCGTAGCTGATTTTCTGATTGATTCAGTAGCCGGTGCAGAGAATTATATAATTGAAATGATTCCTGGCATAATTAATGCATCCAGGAATATTATTGAAAGAAACAAAACCAGGATTGAATCTTCATCTATCAGATTATTTCCGCTTTCGCGAATTATGCTATCGGCAATAAAAGATACACTGACTTCCAAAATAATTGAAATCAATACTACGGGTAAGGAATTAATCTTCAGGGCGGCACTCATTCCGGCAGACCAAAGGTCAAAACTTACATCAGCGGTAAAATCGCTTTTTTCAAGGGGTAAATTAGCT
>PMMY01000240.1:2331-2543 GCA_003162655.1 Methanobacterium sp.
AGGTTTGAACCCCAAAATGACTAATTTTAAATTTCAAAATAATTTAATAATATCTTATTACGATGGCTAAAAAGGAATTTTCATTTAATGATGCAGTAGTTGAGATAGAGAATATCCTGCATAATATTGAGAGCGGAGATCTTGATATTGATAAACTGTCGGTAGAAGTAAAACGTGCCTCAGAGCTGATAAAACAATGTCAGAAAAAACTC
>PMMY01000234.1 GCA_003162655.1 Methanobacterium sp.
TTACATGAGCATCTGGATTCTTTTTTTGAAATTCTTCTACTCTCCGGTTGATCTCAGCGAATATGTAATTACTCTTCAAAAGCAGGTAGTTTTCATTGATTTTAACAGACATTTTTATAATACCCCATGTACATTTTTTTTATTATTATTAATCAATTTTTATATTAATAGACTTATTCTTCTGTTTATTTATGTGCAAAGTAAAACACTAGTTTTGTATCTGTTACCTTGTCTAAACGTGCAAATCCAAATCTTTCAAACTGTACAACACCGTCAACCTTAAGATTTGATGCAGAAGGTTCTATAAATCCAGTTTTTATAGTTGCATCTGGCATTACAAGATCAGCACTCAGGGATCCTTCTACAGGCACCCACTGAACAATCATGGCCTTGACATTTCTTGCTTCTTCAAGGTCACTGCTGTGGTAAACAGTTTTTCCACCATTAAAAGTTACATTCACCGCGTCTATAAGCCTTAAAATCCTGTTATCGCCGGTTTTATTATAATCTTCCATTGTTATATAAAGTTTCGGACCAAATGGAAGTTCACGATTACCCCTTTGAGGATAGTCAGGATGTAAAGGTCGCTGAATAATACCTACTTCAGCTTCAGGTAGGTTTTCAATTTCTATCATTTGTGGATTTGCAACATAGAAGTACCTGTTTGAAGTTTCTTCGAGTATTGCACGGTTGAGTCCGTATACCTTCTTCCAGCTTACAGTTGCATCTGATATTTTAGGACCTATCTCCATCATTAGTTCGGTTATTGCTTCCTGTTTTATTCCACGACGTGCAATTGCACGTATGGTTCCAAGTCTTGGATCGTCCCAGCCTGTGTATATTCCCTCTTCAATTCCCTGCCTTGCCTTAGATGTGCTCAGGGCCACATCTTCCATTTTAAGCCTTCCGTAGTGTACGAAAACCGGTACTTTCCATCCGAAATGTTGATACAGGTACCTCTGTTTTTCACTGTTAGCAAGATGATCCTTACCTCTTAGTACATGTGTAACACCCATCAAATGGTCGTCAACAGCTACTGAGAAGTTCATCATTGGATAAACNNTATATCTGTTTTAACCCTCAGGACTGCTTCTCCTTCTTCCATGGTTTCCATCTGTTTCCAGAGTCTCATGCTGTGTTCAACTGATAGTTCTCGGCATGGGCAGGGTTTTGATTCATCTTTAAGTTTTTTGAATTCACTACCTTCACATGTGCACATGTATCCTTCTTGGATTTCTATGAGTTTTTCTGCGTACTCGTAGTATATTTCCATTCTATCGCTTTGAACATATTTCTCCTGCCATTCAACAGACAACCACTTTAGATCCTCCTCCATCATATGGTAAGCTTCAGGGTCCACCCTTCGAGGGTCTGTGTCTTCAACCCTTAAAATAAGCTTACCCCCGTAACGTTTAACATATTCCTTGTTAAGTACAGCAGCCCTTGCATGTCCTATATGTAGGGGACCGGATGGATTTGGAGCAAACCTTAATACAACCTTCCCATTAACATCGGGAAGATCCACAAGTCCCTTCTCTTCAACTGGTTTTTTCTCCTTCATTCCACCCAACTTGTCAAGTTCAGATTTCTGATGATCAGGATCCATTGAATTAACCTTTAAAACAATTTGAACTGCAACCTTAGCAATTTTTTTCGCCTCACTTCTAAGTTCAGCGTGGGTTGCCATTACTGAACCCATAACAGCACCGTTACTGGCTTTTCCCTTATGTTTCAACGCATTTATCAGTGCATGTTTGTAAACAATTTCTTCAAGGTTACTCATAAAAACCACTCCAGTTTATATAATTGTTAAATCCTTACACATTATCTGAATTCTTCTTTTTTTGTGAATTTGAAAGTTTGATTGAATAAATAATAGAATTTAATTTTTATAATTAAATATTAGTTTAATGAAAAAAAATTTGTAATTGAATATTCTAAGATAAATGAAATTTATTTTAATATAAATTTTCTAGTGAATTCTCTGAAGTACATAATCTGCTATCATTGCCAGGGAAACCGTTGCCTCTGATTCATCCAGTGTTTCCAGTAGATTTTTAGCATTGTCTACACTTCTAATGGCTATGTCACGGGCGTATTTAATTGAACCATATTTTTCAAATAACTCTATAGCCCTGTCAACATCTGTATCCTCACCATCCTTTAATATGGATATTAACTCTTCTTTATCCTCATCTGAGGCATTTGAAAGTGCGTGTACAACCATCAATGTCATTTTTCCCTCTACTATATCGCTACCAACAGGTTTTCCAAGATTCTCTTCTTCACTAATTACATCTAGATAATCGTCTTGTATCTGGAATGCAAGGCCTATAAGCCTTCCATATTCTGTTAGTATTTCTACTTCCTCAGGATTTCCGCCGCCCAGTATTGCACCCGAGCGGGTTGCAGCTGCAATTAGTGCTCCTGTTTTCTTGTAGATCATGTTCATGTACTCTTCTTCGTTTACCTCAAAGTTACCCTCAAAGCACATGTCAGATGCTTGGCCTTCACATATTTTGATACATGAATCAACAACAGTTTTAAGGGCGTTTAAAACACGTTCGTAGGAAATACTATTTACTGGTGTTTCTAGTACAGTTTCAAAGGCCTTAGAAAAGAGGGTGTCTCCTGCAAGTATTGCCATTGACTCTCCCCAGAGTACGTGTACAGAGGGTTCTCCCCTTCTCATCTCATCCTTATCCATTATATCATCGTGAATCAATGAAAAAGTGTGTATCAGTTCTACTGCAGCAGCTGTTTTAATTGCTACTTCTACAGTTCCACCCACAGCTTCTGAGCTTAAAACAACAAGGGAGGGGCGTATTTTCTTTCCACCAGCTTTTATGAGATGTTGAGTTGATTTTTGAAGTTCTTCAGGATCAACTGTGCCTAAAGAATTTTTTATCTCCACATCTATGTCTTTAGAGTATTTCTTTAAAATATCAACTACTTCCATCAAACTCCCCCATTAAACACCTGTGCCTGTCCATTACGTAATATATGTATATCGTTTCCTAATTTGTAACCTTCTTCCTCTGCAAGTTCTGTGTATGCTGCAAGCATATTCAGGTTTCCGTGGGAGGGTATAAGATGTTTTGGGTCGAGCATTCTAATAAAGTCACGGTGATCTTCTTTACCTGCGTGGCCAGATACGTGTGCATTGGTGAATATCCTTGCACCATTTCCTTTGAGCCTTCTCTCCATAAGGTTACGGTTGGCTATGTTCATTGGGTTGGGTATAACTGATGCTGAGATTACAACGTTGTCCCCGGGCTTAACATTGTACATGGTCTTACCGTTTGCAATCCTTGGTAAAAGTGCATCAGGTTCTCCCTGGTGTCCAGTTGCTACCAGTACGTATTCAGACCTGTTTTCATCTGCCCGTGCAAGGGCCCTGTTAACAGCCTTTGGACTTCCGTATACACTTGCAGTGTCTGGAAGTTTTAGTATTCCCATGGTTTCGGCCATGGTACAGTAACGTTCCATTGATCTTCCTAAAAGGAGGATTTTACGATTACTCTCATCCGCAATGTTACAGATGGCCTGGATCCTTTCAATATGGGATGAAAAAGTTGTTATCAACATTCCTGTATCTTCTTTTAAAGGTTCTTCCATTATATCCTTCAAAACTAACCTTGCAACCTTTTCAGAGTGAGTTTTTAGTTGATCATCCTCTGCTGCACGGGTTGTGTCTACAATCAGTGCCAGAACTCCTTTTCGTCCCAGTTCCCTGAATCTCTGGTAGTCCGGTGGCGGTGAAAGTGTCTGGTGGTTGTCAAATTTGAAGTCGTTTGAGTAAACAATTATACCCTCTGATGTGTGTAGTGCTGGTGTAACTGTCTGTGGTATACTGTGGGTTGCTCGTACAAATTCAAGAGTTATGTCGGGAGATATTTGAAGCTTCTC
>PMMY01000034.1:0-339 GCA_003162655.1 Methanobacterium sp.
CAATACCGGCAGGAATTCCTCCGTTTACAAGTCCATCTGTATAACTTCCTCCAACCATGTAACCAGCAATTAATCCACCGATTATTGGGCTTATAAGGCCTGCATTTTTTGGTAAATAAGCTCCACAAATAACAGATATTACTATTGTAACAACAAATGCAACAAAAATTGCCATCCAGTTTAATTTCACATTATAACCTCCAGCTAAACATATTTGAATTAAAGATAATCTCAATTATACATATTGTTTCGAAAACCATAAAATTTTTGCTGAAGAACCTGAACCTCGAAAAAGGCTTCTACTCAAGTTATCCCGCCTGGTATTAATAGATTTGATTG
>PMMY01000034.1:388-4113 GCA_003162655.1 Methanobacterium sp.
ATATTGTGTACCTATTTTTTTGATTAGTTGATGAATATGTTAGATTTTATATACCATGAATTCTATAACAATTAATAGAAGGAGTGGTTTAAGTGTATTCCCCAATATTCAGTTACAATAATAATATTCTCAATAATATATCTGGAATTGAGTTTTCCAGAGGTATAATAATCCAAGCTTGGATTATTCCAGAGCTTGATTCGACTTTAAAGAAAAAAGCCCTTATTCGATCATCCCATGCCTCAACAGCTATTGAAGGAAACACTCTGACATCCGATGAAGTAGGTAAACTTCTTAACGGGTTAGATATTATTGCCAGAGAGAAAGAAAAACAGGAAGTGCTTAACTACGGTCGTATATTAAGAAATATCGACCAATACCATGATAATGGAAAAATAACTTTAGAACTGCTTTTAAAAATGCATGGAGAAATTACAAAGGATGTATTAGATGATAACACGTACGAGGGTATATATAGAGAAGTTGAGGTAAGGGTGGAAAATCTTAAAACACATACAATCAGATTTATGCCTCCTTCATATCTACATATACCACGTTTGATGGATGATCTAATCTCCTGGATCAATAATTCTAATGATATATCTCCCATATTAGTTGCTGGTATACTTCACTACGAATTTGTAAGAATTCACCCATTTATAGATGGTAATGGCAGGACAGCTCGTGCACTGGCGACATTGATTCTTTACATAAGAGGTTACGATATTAAAAAGTACTTTACCCTTGATGAATACTACGATAAAGATCGAAAAGCTTATGTAGATGCGTTAAAGTCTGCTGATGATAGTTTCGATTTAACTCGCTGGTTAGAATATTTCACAGAAGGTTTTCTAATATCAGTTTCAAAGATTAAAGTAGAAGTAGTGAAACTTTTAACTATAACTCCTCCTCCAAGTGAGTTAGACAAACATTTGGTGTTAAAGGATAGTCAGATCAAAATTGTAAATTATATCCAGGAGGTTGGAAAGATAACAAACAAACAAATTAGGGAAATGCTTGGAATATCTGCTCAGGCAGCCCATAAAAACCTTAAAAAATTACAAGACCTTAATATTATAACCAGCAAAGGATCTGGAAGATCTACCTTTTACATTTTAAATAGGGTTGATGAAAAACTCAGGAAAGGGTTGATGAAAAATTTATAAATCAGCATCAAATTCTTTAAAATTAATTATAAATCTATATAAATCTTAAATAAGTNNAAATAAGTTTAATTATTGATATACAACTATATTATTACCATAAAATAAAAAATAAGATTATACATAGAATTAGAAGATAATTTATATTTTTATAGTTGTTGATGAAAGCTGATATATGATAATATACTAAGATAGATTTATTGTATATAGAATTAAAAAAAATTAAATATTTTTTTTTATGGATTTAGAATGAATAAATTGTACTGCAAGTAGGATGCAATACTCACCCAAATTAAATAGGGTATGAGTAACAATCCTGCTGGTTTAGAAATGTGGTAAAATACGAAGATGTTGATAAGTATAGCTATCCAAAGTATCAGCACCATCACTAATCCTCCAAATATACTGTGGCTTCCGAAAAAAACCAAGGACCATACAACATTTATTCCCAATTGTACAGCAAATACTAGAATGGCAATTTGCACATCTTTTCTCCCTAAACCTTTTCTCCAGACTAAAAATAGGGATGTACCTATCAATATATATAACGTGCTCCATATCGGTCCAACAGCCCAGTTTGGTGGGGTCCAACCCGGTTTAGTTAGGTATACATACCAAGTAGTTATCTCTTTGAGTGTATAAGNNATTCATCTGTTCCTGAACCCCCTTCATTTATAAAAACTACTTTTTTAAATGGTATTTACATTTATAGATTAAAATTAATTTCTAATAAATATTTTGTAATAGACATTATTCTTAAACCTAATTAAAAATTAAAAAAATTTGAAAATTTTTAATTACTCCAAAATTAATATATACTAATTATCTTGATATCAAAAGTTCTTAATCTTCGTTGTTTCATGACAGTTATATGTGATTTTTAAGTCAAAATAAGGCATAAGAATAAAATAAGTTAGGGGTTTAAATAATGATTTTAGTATTATCTGATGTACATTTAGGATATGAAAAATGTAACAAGCAAGCTTTCAGTAATTTTTTGGATAAATATGATTCTGGGGATATAGATCATCTGGTTCTTTTAGGTGATCTATTCGATTTTTGGCGTAGAAGTAATGCCGAAATAATCACAGAAAACAATGATATTATAGATAAACTCCTGAAACTGAACGCCAAAGAAATTAACTACATAATTGGTAACCACGACTACTACATGCACAAATTAAGCGAAAGGTACGGAGATAACTTCCCATTTATACTTTCTAAGAATTTAAGACTTGAAGATGGTGGAAATAAATTTTATTTCACACATGGATATGAATTTGAAGCAATTTACATGGAACCCGTGACACTAGAGATGTATGAGGAGTTTAGTGAGAAAATGTGCTTCAGCGAGGACATTATTGGGGATCTTGCAGGCCATATATGGTCCCTTATCCAAGGAAATGATTTAAAGGAGAAATTGGAGAAAAATCCTCGGTCTCGATTAGAATCTTCAGAAGAACTTAAAAAAATATATAAACTTGCTATTTCAAAGGGAAAAGGTTTTCTTATGGGTATGAAATCCGATGAAACATTGGTTTTCGGACATACACATGGACCTTTCATAAACAAGGAAAAAACAGTTGTTAATTCGGGTTCGTGGGTAAATGAACTGTTATCTAAGGAGTATCAAAATAGTTATGTGGAGATTTCAAACGGGAATGTGGAGCTTAAATTCTTTAAATCCTAATAACTATACCGATATTGGAATATATGATGTTTTAATAATATATTTAAAGGTTTTTTTTTGTTACAACTTAATTATAATTAAGATATCCTTAAAAATTTTTTTTTACCAGTTTCTTTCCATTATAATTCCAATTATATCCGGTTTTTGTATTCTAATTGTTTAAAAATGATTTTAAATTGAGTTCCGCTACTAAAATCCAATTCTAATTTTCCTTCTAATTGGTTAACAAGATTTTGTACTAGTTGCAAGCCAAGTGTTTTTGAATTTTCTATATTGACGTCTTCTGGTATTCCTGTTCCATTATCTTTGATTGTGAGTTCTATTAAGTCTTGGTTTGTAACGAGTTTTAAGGTTATTTTTCCTTTACATTTGGGGAATGCATATTTGACACAATTAGTTATTAGTTCATTGATGATGAGTCCTAGGGGTATGGCAGTGTCAATGTTTAAATGAATATCTTCAATATCTAATACAGATTCAATGGTGTTTGTTGTAATTCCATAAGAATAGAATATATCAAAAATAAGTTTTTCTATGTACTCTTTGAAATTGATGTTGGTAAAATTTGAGGATTGGTAGAGTTTTTCATGGATTATGGCCATGCTTTTCACTCGCTCCTGGCTTTCCTTTAATACTCCTACTGTTTCATCTAAATCCTCATATTGTATCTGCAGATTCAACAAACTAGAAATAATCTGCATATTATTTTTTACTCGGTGATGGATTTCTCTGAGGAGAACTTCTTTCTCGGCTAAAGAGTTTTTAATTTCTTTTTCGTCTCTTACTTTCTGTAAAGCCATTGTATAGAAATGTGTTAGCCTTAATATGGCTTCAAGATCTTTTTCTGTATAATCTCTGGTTGAATTGGAAAC
>PMMY01000116.1 GCA_003162655.1 Methanobacterium sp.
TTTAACTATTTTTAAAGCACTTGCTTCTATTGCATCGAGCATATATTCTTTATTTCTCCGGTTAACACCAATATAATCAGATTTTGTAAGATTTGAATAGTCCAACTTGTTCAGATGGAAAAATAATCTTTCCATACTAGTTAAACATGAGACTGTTCCAGTTCCCATACCACCTGCAGTAGCCACACATATAAATGGCTTTTTCTCTATTTTGTTTACATTTTCACGGTTAAACTTAAGATTCGCTTCGCACCTTCTNNCAATAGCTTCATGCACATTCTCGAAATCATCTTCCAAAATACATTTATCACTCTCCAGACAGATTCCCCAACCCTGATCACATGCCATGCACTTAAGAATATTTAAATCATTCAAACGGACCATTATTGCTTCGCCGTTTCCCTTTTCAATTCCTCTTTTTGCAGCTTCACCACAACTTTCAGTTAAACCTTCTTGATTGGGACTACTTGTTATAACCATTATTTTCATAATTACACCTCGATTTTAAAATTAAGAACATTTAGAGTTAAACTATTATTAATATATTATTTTTTATTAACCATTTCTATTAAAAAATCAGAAAATTTTTGTTTCAGAGCATCTACTAATGCTATTCCAGAGGGCATATAGGGTGTAACTGCATATAGTTTCAGGTTTAAGGTTATGATTAAATATATTCTTTATATGGGGTCCTTTTTAAGTCTATTTATATTATTTTTAACATAAACCCATAATAATAGAGCCTCGGGTGGGAATTGAACCCACGACCACGAGATTACGAGTCACGCGCTCTACCAGACTGAGCCACCGAGGCATTTTTTATTATTGTATTGAATTTAAATTCATCAATTTTTTTTTGATGATTCTAGAATTGGTCTAAGGTTGGTTGTTTGGTTTTAAAGTCTTCAAGATCAATACGCATGCCATCTCGAGCTGCTATTGTTTTAACTCTTGTATTTTGTGTTACCCTATTTGCCTCCCTTTCAGGATATTCCATGATGAACTTCATACCCAAATGGGTCATGATCGCCATTTTCGGTGAAACTTCTTTAACTAATACTTCAAAGTCATCTACAGACATATGCCCCCTAATTCTTTCACTCCCTGCCCTTATCACACTAGCAATTAATATATCTGCACCGTCGTGATGTTTGTGAAGTTCTGGAAAGTACTCGGTGTCTGATGTGTATGATATGGTAAAATTATCATATTCGATTTTAAAACCAACTGCCATAGGATCACCATGCAGTGTCTTAGTAGCTGTAACATCTAATTTATCAAATCTTCTATGGTCTCCCGCTTCCATAACAACAACTTCTGGTACANNTGGTCTGTGTGGGAGTGAGATACCATTAGAATGTTCACTTTCATAGGATTTAATCCGAACTGATAAGTTCTGACAAGGGCTCCTGGTCCAGGGTCTACATGAATATTTTTCTCGTCTATATCTTCAATTCTAAATCCGCCTGTCATCCTCTTCTGGGTTATGGTCGCGAAAGCGTCCACCACCACTTCCTAAAAATATCAGTTTCATATTTTAAACCTCGTTTACATTTATCTTAGATATTTTATACAAAAATTTAAGAATTATATTTTGCCAATTATAAATTGTATTTATTTGTTCTTATTATTTTATTCACCCTTACATAATATGAATTCACAGATCACTGATTCTTTATTTCTTTTAATACGCAGATCTTCATTCTCAATCACTACCAAATCTCCTTTTGAAACATTAGATTGGTTTTTAACATTCATTTTAATAGTTTCAGATGGTTTTGCTAAAATATTCCAATCTATATCAAGAGCTTCTACACCTTCATCGAGGCGTATACCAATTTCATTATCTTTCACATATGTTACAGTACCTATATTTCCTTGTATTATTATCTTAGTTGCCATTTGAATGTTTTGAGATGTTTTGATCATGTTTTCCTGGAGCTCGTTACGCCACTTTTCAAGTTCCTTAACATCTTGGAGTATGGTACTTCTAAGCAGTTCCTTTGCTTCTTTAGTATCAATTATCGGATATTTAATTATAACATCATATTTTGGGCTTACAGATGGTGTTTCATTTGCAACTTCTTCCATTACGGATTCAAAAATCTTTCCAATGGTAATAAGATTTATTTTTGATTTCCAGTATTNNGTAAGAAGATTTATTTTCGATTTCCAGTATTTATTTATTGACTTTTCAGCCATTTGCTGTGTATATTTATTTCCAAAAACTATTATAGAACTTTCACCGCTTTTAATCGTTTTTATATCTGATCCTAAAAGTTCAATTATGTTGAATACACCTGTTGTTGCATAAATTCTTTTACGTTTGGTTTCGTATGTAGTTTTTGACCTTACTTCACCAACAACCACATCTCCTATTTCACGAATTTTTTCAGCATCATCAGATATATTAAGAGTTATACCATGTTGAACAGCTCTTTTAATAAGTTCTTCACGGGTTTTGATATTTCCTGAATAAAGTTCTTCTTCAAGTTTTTCTCTAGTTTGTTCTGGTCCATAAAATCCTATCCTTCTTTTATCTCCAGCTATTACGCATCCTTTTCTTCCAATATAGGTCATTATAAGGCTCATTTAAACCACTTCGGTTTTCATTTATTCGTTAAATTACTTATTAATTCTTTTGTTTATTAAATCACTACTTTTATTAGTTTATAAAAAAACTGGTTACAATTAAACCATTGAATTAGATGGATATCTGAATGTGGATGTTTCAGTGATTTTATGATTGTTATGAATGTTTAAGATGTATGAATGTAATAATATTTCTGATCATGATGGATATTGATAAAATTCACGAAAAGAAAGTAAGAAATACAGCACTCCTGGTTGTTGCACTTGGTTCCTTTCTAATCCCATTCATGGGCTCCTCACTGA
>PMMY01000121.1 GCA_003162655.1 Methanobacterium sp.
TAGTTTGGGGAAGAACACGTAATGAAGCAATTGCACGCATGCAAAGAGCTCTATCCGAATACATCATACTTGGTGTTAAAACCACTATTCCATTTCATAAATCTATGATGTCCAATCAGCACTTCAGGAATGCAAATCTCCATACACACTTCGTTGACCAGTACAAAAATGAGATCATCGAAAATATTGAGAAAGTTATCCAGAAGGATAAAGAGATGGAAGCTCGTCTTAAATCTACATTTTTGCCTTCTAGAAAGGTTGCAGCAGTATCAGCTGCTGTTTCAAGTTATATGGCAGAATCAATAAAAAANNATATTAAAAACCCTTTACGAAAAAAAGGATGAATACGTTCCTGTAGAACTACTTGTAAATAAAACAGGTAAATCCCAAAAAGAAGTAGAAAACGAATTTGATACGCTGGAAGACGAAGGATACATTATAAATCACTCTAAATTAGGCTACAGGCTTATAAAAACTCCAAATCTTCTTTTACCATACGAAGTTAACAAGGATCTGAAAACAGATTTTATAGGCCACGACATTCACTACTTTAAGGAAGTTGATTCAACTAACGACGTAGCGAGATACCTGGCTGTGGAGGGTGCTGAAGAAGGAACCGTAGTAGTTGCAGAAATCCAGAACAGGGGCAAAGGCAGAAGAGGTAAAACATGGATATCACCNNATATTAACCGAAGTCAACGCCAGCATTGATAATGTTAACTATGTAATTGTTGGAATAGGTATAGACATGAACGTGGAAATACCATTGTTTCCACCAAACCTTCAAAAGGATGCAACATCACTAAAAAATGAACTGGATACAGAAATTAATGGAGCTATGCTAGTACAAAAGTTCCTACTAAAATTTGAAGATTTATACAACCAATTCAAAGATGGTAAATTTCCAGAAATTCTAAATGAATGGCGCTTATTATCTAAAACCATCGGAAACAATGTTGAAGTTAGAACTAGAGGTAAAACTGTCAGAGGCGAAGCAGTGGGTATTAACAAAGACGGAATTCTTATTCTGGAACTTGAAGATGGTAGCCTAAGAAAAATGATATCCG
The DNA here is from genome assembly GCA_003162655.1 of Methanobacterium sp. Lineage (GTDB taxonomy): Archaea > Methanobacteriota > Methanobacteria > Methanobacteriales > Methanobacteriaceae > Methanobacterium_B. Next base: position 1,068 of record PMMY01000121.1, read on the forward strand.
GTGAATGCCTCCACATTAACAACACCTAGAATACTTTTTTTCCATTAAGACTATGTTAAAAAAATAGAATATAAAATAATTCTTTTAATTAATTTTTAATCAACACTGATCAGAGCAGATTCACCAAGGATTCCATCAACACGAAATTTTCTCTTAATAAACTTCTCTGTTACATGTATGTTGGTAAGGGCGTGTTGTGTGAGTTCAGCTGTTTTTACATTTGATTTACCCGCTAGTGCAATGTAGGGTATTATTTGATCACCCATGTACCTGTCAACAGCAGATTGACGGGAAATATGATATAAAATTTCTTTTGCAGCTTCAGACCCAACTTTCTCGGCTCTTTTATCAGGTTCTCCAACAGCGCTGCCACTAACTGGTGTTGAACCATTTGTCCAGAGGAAGATACTGGAACCAGGACCTATGGCCTTNNTGAAAATACTGGAACCAGGACCTATAGCCCTTTCTGAAGTTTTAATTTTAATTTTTGAAGTGTATCCCTCTTTTAAGAGGATATTTTCAGCACTCTTGGCCTGTCTTTCTGCAATATGGACAGGAAGTTTAACAGCATGTGAAACACCATTAATACAGTCAAATTTCAGATCGGACACGTTTAATGGTTCCAAATTTTTTATCGGATCAACTTCAAGTTTTAAAATTCCACCCCCACGAGGATAATGGCCCCTTTGTAGGATTTTAATTCTCGCCTTGTATCCCATTAATCTTAAAATCGGAAGCGTAACATTTTCAAGATAATCAACACTGGGAGACCATCGAAGATCAGTACCTCCTGTTATGTTTATTATAACTGGACCATCAGCAAAAGCTGCAGGGATCATAAAAGCCTGGAGAATTAGTGTGATGCTTCCAGCAGTACCTATATCAATTTTATAATTTCCCCAACTTAAGGATCGTGGATTAAAAAAGATTTCAGTTGATCCTAACTCCAGCCCACTTATTGATGCATTTGATAGGGCAGCCACGGCCTTAACAGCATTCAAATGCTGGGCCATAAGTCCAGGTTTAGGCCTTCCTGAACGTATATTGGTAACATGGACTGGTTTAGATGTCACTGCAGATAGTGCTGTTGCTATACGAAGAACTGCTCCACCTCCTTCACCATAGGAACCATCAACTTCGATCAAAATATAAAANNTCGTTTCACATTTAATAGTAAAGAATTGATTTACAGACTTTGGGATCATCAATAATATTAATGAGTTGAATCAGAGTATCTTTAAAGGAGTCTACTATTTCTTGTGTTGATATACGTTCTGCATCGTTAGATGCGAGGTCAATACGTATGGTAGCAGAAGTACCCGGCATTCCTACAGCTGGAATGGTTATGATACCATGATTTCGAAGTAACAACATTGCAAATAAATAAGCTAGATCGTCATGGTTGAGATCGGTTGTTAAACCTCTATGATTCAATTCTGAATTAATAGCTTCAGGTGTTATCATAATACCTGTTGGGGTCTCTTTAACACCTCTGAAATCATTTTTTAATGCATTGTAAAGATTATGTTTACTACCAAATGCTTCGAGAATTCTTTCAGGACTTAAATTTTCAAGAGCTCGGACCATACCCGCTACTAGGGGTGGTTGTGCTTCCAATCCGAATTGATGGGCCTTTGATTTAATCTTAATCATTATATCTGATTTTCCAGACATTAATCCACCTCTTGGCCCGTCCATTAGTTTGTCTGTACTAGTTATTGTTACATCAGCACCCATATCCATAGCACGCGGCTGTTTATATACAATTGTACGTAATCTGGCCCCAGAAGCATCGTCAACAATTACAGGAATTTCTTTGGATTTTGAAATTTTAATAACCCTCAAAAAATCCTTTTTTGTAATAACCTCATGATCCATGGTTGATCCGGTTATGAAAACTAGTGAAGTATTTTCACCAACCTCAAATTCTTTGATATCCTCAAATTCCATGTAAGTGGCCCCTACTAGTTCAGCACTTCTAGGGATGGAAGGATGGGCAGGTGATTTAGGGAGAAAGTGTACAATCTCATCGCCCTCCTTTACCAACGCAATTACAGCTGCTAAGATGCCTGAACTTGTTCTATTTAGAGCCAGAATCTGTTCACCGCCCAGATGAATTTTTCCAAGTGTTTGTATTGCCTCCTCAAACACAGCAGGACCTGCATATGTTTCTAAAAGAGCTTTATCTTCTGTTAATATAGGAAATCCTCCTGCTAACCCCGTTAAATCGTAGAATCCTTCTCTTCCATTGTTTTGGAGTATGGATTTAATTATCCTGAGGGATGCATCTCTTCGATTAACCTCATCAATTAAAGAATTAATAAGCATTTTCGGCCCTATTCATGCTTTTTTTTGATGTTGTCAGATTTTAAAACAATTGCACTATCAGCAGAGTTCTGTAGTGCTGCACTAAAACCAGGTTCAGCACCTATAACAATTGTTTCCTTTCCATTTTCCTTAGCCTTATTAATTATAGGTAAAAAATCAGCATCACGAGTCATAAGAGCAATAACATCAATATTAGGATTATAAATTAATTCCATTGCCTCAACTGCCATGTAAACATCAGTGTCACCAGCAACTACTATGGGTGTGAAACCCTGGTTAACAATTGCCTCTATAAGTTTATCTGAGGCATATTGGTTTAAAAGGACTTTTCCAACCCTCATATTACCATATTCGGATATTACGTCCCTAACAATATCAAGATTAAGGCTGAACTCCTTCCTTAACATATTAGGACCATCCACCAAAAGACCTATATTTTTCGCTCCAGATTCACTCCTTTTGAGTGGGATATAATCCTTTAAGGAACTTAATTTTTCAAAACTGCGCATTCTAACGATTCCTCCATGTACTAATTGAGAAAATTTATGGATAGCTGTAAATCAGGAATGAACAACTCATTTAATTTTGGTTGGGTTTACAAAAATTATAAACTAATTTCACTCCTGAATTTTTGTACATTTCTAGAATCAATTTAATTACAGATTAATTCTAGTTTATTCAAATTATATATGAATCTTATTGGTATTTAAATTTTACAAAATAAATTAATTATTAATTTTTTTCCAAAAAAAAGATTTTTTACCATTTAAATAATTTCTAGGAAAATCCAAATCAAGATAAAAAAAATGAAAATA
>PMMY01000194.1:0-2680 GCA_003162655.1 Methanobacterium sp.
CTATTTTACAGTTAAATTTACTATTTTTTGATTTAATTAAATCAGAAATGTATTAAAACAAAAGAATTTGCATTTAAAATATTATGTAAAATCTCTGAATTTTTAATTTATTGTCCAGATTATACAAAAAGTTGAAGTGTTTCTATGTCCAAATAATGGATAATATAAATAGATCTATTTAATTAAAATGTGAGGCTAATATCCAATAAACAGTCTTACTAATAAAAATATAACAATCTTAAGGAAAAGCAACATGATAACAGTTAACGAAGAATTATGCAAGGGATGCAACTTATGCAAGGAATTCTGCCCACATAATGTCTACGAAGAATCGAAAAAGCCTAATAAAAAAGGGATTCACGTACCATGCCCTAAAAACAGGGAAAATTGTACAAATTGTGGATTATGTACTCTTATGTGTCCGGATCAAGCAATAAAAGTGGATGATAAGGATGAAGACTGAACAATATTTCATACAGGGTAATGAAGCCTGTGCAAGAGGAGCCATAAAGGCAGGGTGTAGATTTTTTGCAGGCTATCCAATAACTCCCTCTACAGAAATAGCAGAGGATATGGCAGTTTTCCTGCCGAGGGAAGGTGGAACATTCATACAAATGGAAGACGAAATATCAGCACTTGGAGCAGTAATAGGTGCTGTTTGGGGAGGTCTTAAAGGTATGACTGCCACTTCTGGACCAGGATTTTCACTTATGCAAGAGCACATTGGCTATGCTGCTATGACCGAAACTCCTCTGGTTATTGTAAACATGCAAAGGGGCTCACCATCAACTGGACAGCCAACAATGGCTTCACAGAGCGACATGATGCAGGCAAGATGGGGTTCACATGGGGACTATGAAATAATAGCCTTGTCACCGGCATCTGTTCAAGAGTGCTTCGATTTTACTGTCAGAGCTTTCAACCTTGCGGAAAAATATAGGGTGCCTGTTATGATAATGGCCGATGAGATCGTGGGACACATGAGGGAAAAGATCACTATACCCGACAGAACAGAAATACGATCAAGAAATATGCCTGATGAAGGTCCTGAGACTTTTTTACCGTACAAAGCAGAACCTGATGGAACCTCTCCTATGCCTCCATTCGGAGAAGGATACAAACTCCACATAACTGGACTTACTCATGATGAAAGAGGATATCCAGATGCTTCAAATCCTAAATCTCATTCAAAACTAGTAACACGACTCTGCAATAAAATACTTATGAAGACCAATGAAATTGCTACCGTAAAAACCATGTTTACTGAGGATGCTGATGTTCTCATAGTATCCTACGGTGCACCATCAAGATCAGTTATTACAGCAGTTAAAAAGGCAAGGGAAGGTGGTTTTAAGGCGGGTTTTATTAAACTTGAAACTGTATGGCCTTTCCCAGAGGATATGCTGCGTGATGTGTCAAAACACGCCCATAGGGTCATTGTTGTTGAGATGAACCTCGGACAAATATTTTATGAAGTTCAAAGAGTATTAAAAAACCATAAGGTTGAACTCCTTCCTAAGATAGGAGGAGAAATGCACAAGCCGGATGAAATACTAGGAATAATAAAAAAGTGAATAAATTGGATGATATTTATTAAATGGTTTCTTGAAACATATTCTTTAATCAAAAATACACTATAGAAACTTATTCATGATCTTAAATTATTATGGAGATGAGAAATATGGATAAAACGAATCAAAATCGTTTTATGAAATACTTGAGAACCGACAGGCTTCCTAACATATTTTGTGCAGGATGCGGGAATGGAATAGTAATGAACACGTTTTTCAACGGCATGGAGCTTGCTGAAATTGATTTTGACAACTTAGCCCTTGTATCTGGAATTGGATGTTCATCGAGGGTGCCTGGTTACATCAAGTGTGATTCATTGCACACAACCCATGGAAGACCAATTGCTTTTGCAACAGGGCTCAAACTTGCAAATCCTGAATTAGATGTGGTGGTGTTCACTGGAGATGGAGATGCAGCCGCTATAGGAGGCAACCACTTGATACATGGAGCAAGAAGGAATATTGACCTTACAGTTATATGCATAAATAATAGTATATATGGAATGACAGGGGGGCAAATAAGCCCTACATCTCCAACTGGAAGTTATGGAAGCACTGCTCCATTTGGAGCAGTTGAAAAACCATTCAATCTATCAGAACTTACCAAGGCAGCAGGCGCATCATACGTCGCCAGATGGACAACAGCCCATCCAGTACAGCTTTCAAATGCTATTAAGAAGGGTCTTCTTAACAAGGGTTTTTCGTTCATTGAGGCGGTTTCACAGTGTCCAACTTATTTCGGCCGAAAAAATAAGATGAAAACTGCTGTGTCGATGATGCAGTGGATGAAAGACGAGAGTATACTCAAAAGAAAAGCAGATACTCTTAACGAGACTGAACTCGAAGGAAAGCTTATAGTAGGAGAATTTCAGAACAAGAAAGAGGCAGAATTTACTGAAAAAATATGTAAACTTCTCGAAGATAAATGCACAACAGGAAAACCCTCGTCAGTCAAATCAGCTTTTCAGGGGGACTGAAATGCGTAAAGATATCAGAATTGCAGGATTCGGTGGTCAGGGGATCATTCTTGCAGGGATTGTCATTGGAAAAGCGGCAGCACTACATGATGGTATATACGCTGTTCAAACACAGTCTTATGGTCCCGAAGC
>PMMY01000194.1:2715-4056 GCA_003162655.1 Methanobacterium sp.
AAAGCTCCAGCAACCAGAACTGCAGCAGATGAAATAGGACTAAAGATTGTAGCTAATATTGTAATGATAGGGGCTATAACAAGAATAACAAAGGTGGTATCCGAAGAAGCTGCAAGGGCGGCCATAGCTGAAAGTGTTCCACCGGGAACAGAGGAAAAAAACTTGGCAGCATATGATGCAGGTCTAAAGCTAGCTGATTAGGAGGGTCAATGTGAAGATTCACGAATACATTGCAAAGGATATATTTAAAAGGGAAGGAATTCCCATACCTCAAAACAAAATGGTAGTAAGTCCTGATGAAGCTAGGGCAGCAGCTATGGAAATAGGAAAACCTGTTGTAATTAAATCACAAATATTAGTAGGTGGTAGGGGCAAGGCCGGTGGAATTAAATTTGCTGACAATCCTGATGAAGTGTACGCCAAATCTCTTNNGAAAATCCTGATGAAGTGTACAACAAAGCTCTTGAAATATTGGGATCAACTGTGAAGGATGAAATGGTTGAAATGGTCCTAATCGAAGAAAAACTAAAAATCCAGTCTGAATATTATCTAAGTATAGTACTTGACAGATCTGCAAAAAAACCACTTATTATGGCAAGTATGTCTGGAGGAGTCGATATCGAGGAAGTGGCGCGTGATACACCTGAAAAAATAGTTAAATATTATTTGAATGTGCTGGATGAATTTTTACCCTATCAAGGAAGAGAGATAGCTATTAAAATGGGAGTTCCAAATGNNGATATTGATGATGACTCTGTTTACAGACAAAAAAACCTGGCAGAACTGGAAATGGTTCATAAGAACGAGTTTGCTTATGTAAAACTGGATGGAAACATAGCTGTGATTGGAAATGGCGCTGGCTTGACACTTAGCGGTATGGATATGCTGAAGTTATACGGCGGCGAACCAGCAACATTTCTTGATATTGGAGGAGGATCTTCACAGGAAAACATAGCCAAAGCTTTGAATATTGTAATATCAGATCCTGACGTTAAAACAGTATTTTTAAATGTTCTTGGCGGTATAACCCGCGCGGATGATGTTGCTCGTGGAGTATTAGATGTTTTAAATGCATCAAAACGCAAAGTTCCATTGGTTATACGGTTGACCGGCACTAACGAAGAAGAAGGACAGAAAATACTCAAAGAAGCAGGAGTTTCATATGAAACGTCTATGGAAGCTGCGGCAAAAAAGGCAGTAGAGCTGTGCAAGAATAATCTCTAAAAAATAATATTTTCTACTTCTTTTAATTTTGATCTTATGCTTTTTTTTGTACATATTGTCAATGATATATTAAAGATATGATTTGAATAGATTTTCCATTACTTTTTTTTTCATTGA
>PMMY01000280.1:0-1209 GCA_003162655.1 Methanobacterium sp.
TTAATTTTTATTACAGGTTTTTTGTATATTTATCATATGCGATATATTCCTGTTAACCATTATTTAGATTATAATGTCTTTATATCAAGATTTATTCTTTCTTTTCAAGTATTCTTTGTTCCTTATTAATTATTATTTGTGATCAAATTTAACAGGTTATCAAAACTTTTTGAAGGTAATTAAATCAAATATAAGCTTCAGAATACCAGGTCTAGGCCCAAATATTATGTCATCCCTCTCAAAAAGCTTAATTGCAATCCAGTATGAGATTATACTCACAACTAAAATACATGCAAGGGCCAGAGCATAATCAGGCAGAGATATGGATTCTCCTGAGAATAGTCTCATCACAATTGTCATTGGGGAAATATTTGATAAGAATGATTTTCGTGAAATGTACAACAAAACTGGAACAATAAGGAATCCAACTATTCCGATATACACAATGCTCAATCCTCNNATGTACACTATACTCAATCCTATACCCGCCTCTTTATAATTCTTAGAATACGCAGCTACCACTGTTGTAATTCCTATTATGGGTATTGAGGTCAAAAATATGAATATGAAGACAAATAAAGGATTACTTATGTTAAATCCAGCTATTAGAAGTATTATCAACCACATAAAAACTTGTAAGGATATTGTAAGGGTTACTGCCATGCTTTTTCCGATTATTATCTGGGCTTGGGACAATGGCATTGCTATGAGTATCTCACCTGTTTTTCTTTCTTTCTCTCCTACAACACTGTCTATAATGATATTTCCGAATAATAAAAGAGGTAAAAAGAGTAGAATAACCAACATGACCTTTTTAATGATCTGGAGTGGTAATGGTTCACCTGTTGACACTTGAGTAATAGTAGGGATTGTTGTATTTTGAGGGGTCGCAGAAGCACTGAGAGAGTTGGAATAGGACTGAGATATTACTTTAGCAGTTGAGTTAACTTCATCTCTTACAACACTATTCTTCGGATCGCTGGAGTCCAAGTAGATTATCATATCAATACTTTGACCAGTTCTTATCTTCTNNGGGTTAATATATTTGGAAATTAAACCGCTTTGGTCCTGAACATCAACACTAGCGAATCCATTAAGTGCAGGAGTTAATGATATCCCTTGATCAGATTCTATGTTCGTAATAAAAGAGTTGAAGATAATTATCATTAAAAAGAGAACTGAAAGCTGTAAAAAGAAGATCATCATAAA
>PMMY01000280.1:1235-2803 GCA_003162655.1 Methanobacterium sp.
AAAAACTCCCCATCAACAAAATCGACAGCTCCAACAGATGAAAATTGCATTATCTTATTTTGGAAATTGACTAAATCAACTGATTTTTGAATTTTTACCTTGAGGATGACATCTCCATGTATTTTTGATTTAAGATATCTTGGAGTCCCTACATCAATTATTCGACCATTATTCAGTATTGCTNNCCGCCTCTTCCATGTAATGAGTGCATAATATCATAGTTTTCTTGCCTTTCATCTTCATTATGAAGGTACGTATAGAGTTTGCAGTTGCAGGATCCAAGCCCATTGTGGGCTCATCTAGTATGATTATATCTGGATCGTGTATCAGGGCCCTTGCAACACTAATTCTTTGCCTCAAACCCTTTGAAAAGGTGTTTATTCTATCATTTCTTCTTTCGGTCATTCCAACAAGTTCAAGAAGTTCGTCTATTCTTTCATCAATATCCTTATTTGGCACCCCGTAAAGCTCAGCGAAGTATTTGAGTAGATCTTTGGCCTTAAAACGTTCATAAAGATTAGGTTCCTCTGGAAGGTATCCTATCATAGATTTTATCTTTATGGGATCATCATGGATGCTGTATCCGTTAATTATGATATCACCAAAATCTGGCTTGAGTATGCAACATGCCATTCTTATTGCTGTCGTTTTACCTGCTCCGTTGGGACCTATAATTCCAAGGAGCTCTCCACGTTTTATTTCAAGGTTTAGATTATCAAGAGCTTTAATCCTGCCGAATGACTTGGTCAAAGATTCTATTTTTATCATAACTTCATTTGAGTCCATATGAACCCCACATTTTAATGTATATGATTTTATTTATTGAGAAGACTTATATTGTTATTTATTGAATTTATATGTTGTAATATCTAAACTTTATGAGGAAAATGAATCTAGGAATGACTTTATAAAAAGATTCATAGATTGGACAGAAAGTTTACCTTATCATAGATAAGTATTCAACTAAATAGATAAAACTACAAATTAGAGGCCATATCAAATTTGTTTATTGTTTCGATATCTGGTATTAAACATCCAATAACATTTAACCCAATTATAACCGATTAAATCATTATTTTCTGAAACTATTACATATTAAATAAAAAAAACATTAATATTATATAATAAATCGTTTCAAGCCTTGATATAAATCTTTAATATATCTTTAGCTGAATTCGTTTATAACGAAAATAAATTTTGTATTCTAAAAGGAAATGATTATTTTCAAGAATTTGTCATGTATTTCAGATTTGATAACTTCATATAGGACAAGTTATCAAATGTTCTTAGAAGAAAAGATAACTTCATTCATTGTTCTGAAGGATACATTTAAATGATAGCTTATATGAATTGAATGTAAAATATTAATGGTCTTTTCAATGAAATTGAAATGAATTATCAAGTAGAATTTAATCAATTTATAATTTTAGGATCAATTTATTAGATATTACAATTAGAAATAAAATCCTAACAAATTCAAGTAAGAGAAAAAAAATGTTCTTATCAACGCTAATGCCTGTCAAAAAGGCCCAAAAAATTATATACTCCTCTCTGAAAAAAGTTGGTGT
>PMMY01000261.1 GCA_003162655.1 Methanobacterium sp.
CTGGAATCCAAGAGCAATTACCCGTGGAGGTCCGTCAAATCTTACGGGAATAGCGTTTCTCTGGGCTACAGGCATTAATGGGCCGTTATGAGAACCCCTCATCCATCCGCTTACAAGGTGCGGGAATGCAAAAGGTTCTACAACTTCTCCCGCTGCAGGAAATCCTGATTGTGACCTTACTATAGCAACTGGGTCGTCCTTTCCAATGTACTTTCCAGCCATCAGGTTTAGTCTTTCAGTGCTTATTGAAGCAGCTATTTCGTTGTCACTCCTTCTAGTAACATGTTTTATAACATATCTGCCTGTTGAGCCTAGTAGTGCAAGTGCATCGTACATCTCGTCAGGACATGACATTGTAACTTTTTTGTGCTCAATAACATCAAATATCTCGAAATCATATCCTCCGTGGAGTGAAGGGTCTATAACAAGTCCAGCTGTGTTAAATGGATCTGCAAACATTCTAAATATGGGCATGTTAAATGCTCCGGGTTCTGTTTTATCACAGCAAAAGACTATAACAGGGTCTGAAGGTCTTTCCTTAAATTCCATCTCAGCACATCCAGGACCCATTCCCTTGATGTTACCTGAGAAAGTATCTGAAAGAAGATCTTGGCCTGCACCATAAAGTTTAAGGCTTTTTGCAACTTTTGTTGCCTCTATAAATGCATTCCATGCAAGTTCATGAACTTCTTCATATTCTTCACCGTTTCTGTGGGTCATTATCAAGTCTATGTCATCACCACAGTTGGTTATATGGTAATCCACCAAAAGTTCTTCTTCCTTTGCTTTAGAAAGTATTTCATCACATTTGTCAAGCAAAGCAACATGAGTCTTTGCATGTCCAGCTATACTGCCGACATCCGCCTTTATTACACTAATAGTAGTTTTCATACAAATATACCTCCAAAATTTATGATAAAAATTTTTAAAACAGCATTTGTAGGCAATTAAAAGGTTATTGAAGTTGAGTCACTGTTAAAGTAACCAAATTCATATTCAAAAAATTGACCTAAAAACAGCCTAAGCTGTCAATATCAACTTATTCTATGGAATAGTTTATGAATAGAAATCCTTATAAAAGTTACTATACAAACTCGTTGAATTGAAAATATCGTATTAAAAAAATTGAGATTTAAAAGCTAAAAAATAAATTATCAAGTTTTCAAAAGTTTGTATCTTATTTCATCTGCCATTTCCATAGTTTTTGATGATCCTCCAAGATCAGGAGTTAAAACCTTATTTTCACATATAACGTCCAGAAGTGCACTCTCAAGTTTTCTGGCTTCATCAGGTTCTTCTAGATAATCCAACATCATCACAGCAGATAAAATCATTGCTGACGGATTTGAAATTCCAAGACCAGCTATATCTGGTGCAGAACCATGTACAGGTTCAAATAATGCATTATAGTCCCCAATATTTGCAGATGGTACCATACCAAGACCCCCTACCAGTCCCGCCCCTTCATCAGAAAGTATATCACCAAATAGATTGGTTGTAACCATCACATCAAAATCATTCGGATTGGTTATTAGTAACATAGCAGCAAGGTCAACGTATTTTTCATCAGAATCTAATTCTGGAAAATCTTCACTTACTTTGAAAAATGAGTCCCTGAAAATTCCATCGGTCTTCTTTAAAACGTTGGCCTTATGAACTGCTGTTACCCTATTTCTACGTGTTTTTTTGGCATATTGAAAAGCAAACTTGCATATTCTCTCTGATGCTGACCTTGTAACAACCCTTAAAGCTGTTGCACCTTCATTTGTGTATTCTTCAATACCAGAGTAGAGACCCTCTGTATTTTCCCTTATTATTACTATATCGAGATCATCAAAAATACAATTTATACCAGGATATGATTTAACCGGTCTTAAATTAGCGTAGAGATCTAATTCTTTCCTTAAGCTTATTATTGCACTTTTATGACCTGGTACAGTTGTTACAGCCCCAAAAAGTGTTGCATCTGCTTTTTTTGCAGTTGATAATGTTTCATCGGGAATTGTGGTTCCAGTATCCTGATAGCATGCATCTCCAGCGTATGCCAACTTGTAATCAAATTCAATATCTAGTGCTTCAAGTACGTGTAAAAGCGCTTTAGTAACTTCGGGCCCAATACCATCTCCGGGAATTAAAGCTAATCTGTACATTTAATCACCCTTTGTTTAAATATTAATATCAAAGAATTGTGTATTTAATAATATCATTTCTAATTATTATGTATTTCACTATTTCAACCAATAAACCAATAATAATCAGATTCAGATTAGATATATAACTTTAAAATATTTTAGCTAATGAAATTCCTTATCATAATCAAAATATTTTATTGATTTACTTCTTTAAAATAGTGAATTGAGTATTAAAGTATTTATTTGAGGTTTTATATCCATCTAACCATTAATTTCATCAAATTCTATATGAAATGATCATAAACAGATTCTAAGGAATAACATAATTTTCTTACTCTTTGGTTCCTTCATTATTTCATATGTTTGAAATATTTATTAACTACAAATAAAGACTCAATTACAAAATACAGTTACTATCCAGAACATATTAAGACAAAAAAGATTGGAAATTTAGTTCTGCTGAACGTTTTATTAAACATATTAATGAACTTATCTACACCTTGCTATTAATCAGAGAGCAATCCTGTTAGTCTGTTTTATTTATGATAATCCTGGATTGAAGTTGAAATAGAAGAATAAAAGTGATTTTGTGGAACTTGAAGTATAGAAGTGTATTTCAAAAGGAATGGAAATATGGCAGCAACTTTAGCATTTCACCAGAAGGAGTAAGACTACTGAAATATTTTAATACAACACATAATTTTATGATGATTCCCTAAGAGACCCTGTATATGGATTGTAAGAAATATATTTATTGGCATGAATAACATAATTCGATGATTTTCTTACTCTTTAGTAGAGATCCAATATTAATTAATATTTCTATAAGTTTATTTATTACTATTTTAATCTCCCACATATTATTATTTTTCCGTAAATATTCGGTTAGTATGCAAGCAACACACCTTTATGATTTGGTTAGTATCCACATATTTATTTAGATAAAATTAGTAGATATTATAATTTTATGAATATGCAGGGCTATCTAAAAATAAAAATATTAACACCATTATTTTAAATCGTGTTAAAAAATAACCTGTCTAC
>PMMY01000238.1 GCA_003162655.1 Methanobacterium sp.
AAAGATGTAACAGAACTTAAATTGTAATAAAATTAAATAAGATGTTTACACTAATTGTGTATGATCTCATCAAGATCAAAGGATAATTCGTCGGCTATTTCTTTGATCTGTTCCATCAGCTGGTTGTCAATTGCAATTCCATTTTCCTTTCGATCCTTAATGTTCCTTACTTCCATATCTCCGGGAATGAAGACGTTTCCAGAACTTTTGACCTCTGATATGAATGAGTCAACCTCTTTTTTGAACGTTTCAATGTCAGAGAACTTAGATGGATCTAATGCCATTACAAGATCTCCCTTGGTGCACATTTTCTCAGGATTAGCTGTTCCAGTTACTTGTTTACCAAANNGCAACGTTTTCAGGTATTTTTTCACCTTTACGCTTGGCTTCTAATAGTTTTCCCCTTGCGGAAGCCGAAGTTGCCATATCAACTGACACATAATGTGTGTTTGAAGGAATACCTATAGCTATTGGGTTGGTGCCTATTATTGGTTCTTTTCCCCCGATTGGGGCCACTGCAGGTTCTGTGTTAGCAACAACTATTCCAATCATATCTTGCATTATTGCCATGTCTGAATAGTAGCCTGCAACGCCGAAGTGATTAGATTCATGTACTCCTACTACTCCAATGCCGGTTTCTTTTGCTTTTTCAATAGCAATTTCCATGGCAGTATATGTGACTACATGTCCAAATTTATGGTTTCCATTTAGAAGAGCCATTGAAACCGTTTCCTTTTCGATGGTTATTTCTGCTTCAGGATCAATGGTTCCGGCCTTAAGACCTCTTATATACTGAGGAAATCTTCCAATTCCATGGGATGAAAATCCTTTAAGATCNNTTTAAGATTCCTGTTATAATTAATCTTTCCTGTTCTGCTGTTATATTCATTAATGCACCTTCTTATTATTTATAAAGTTATAATCCCTTCTTGGAAGGATGTTATTGTTACATTCTCCTGGGGGTCATCTTTTGCTATACCTATTTTATAAGCTAGGTTGTACTTTTTTATAATATTTATGGCCTTTTCAGCATCTTCTGATTTAACAATCACTACAAACCCTATACCCATGTTAAAAACACGGTACATTTCTTCTAATGGTACACCTAGTTTATTCATTGCTTTGAAAATAGGTTTTGGTTCAGGAAGTGTTTCAATAATATAACCACTACCTTTTTTTAGCCTTTTGAGATTTGTAAATCCTCCCCCAGTTATATGGGCTAATCCATGAACTTCGACATCTGTTTTTAAAAGTTCAACTATTGGATTTACATAGATAATTGTTGGCTTAAGAAGTTCTTTGCCTATAGATGTATTTGGATCGTGTGGGACTTTATCTTCAACATTGAAACTGTTATCATCGAAGAAAACCTTTCTAGCAAGACTTAAACCGTTGCTGTGAATTCCGCTGCTTTCAATTCCTATCAGAACATCCCCGTCAATGATTTTTTCTCCTGTAATTATTTTTTTTACATCAACAATACCTATTCCAGTACCAGCAAGATCAAAATTGTTAATAATCTCAGGAAGACTTGCTGTTTCACCACCTATCATGGCCACCTTGGCCTGTCGACATCCTTCTTTAAGACCTTCACCTATCTGTGCAGCGATTTCAGGATCTGGTTTTTCTACTGCAAGGTAATCAACCATTGCAATTGGTTCTGCTCCAACGCAGAGTATGTCATTTACCACCATTGCAATACAGTCTATGCCAATTGTATCATACTTTTCCATCATTTCAGCTACGAGGATCTTGCTTCCAACCCCGTCTGTGCTCATTGCTATGGCTCTGTTCCCAAGTTTAACAAGAGCTGCAAAATGTCCTGATTCTGTAATAACGTCTCTGTAATTGAGTGTATCCTTCAGTTTTGAAATTAGAGCCGATACTGTGACCTCCTCTAAACTGATGTCAACTCCTGATTCTGAATAGGTTACCATGAAAATCACCAAAAATTTTTTTAAAATAACAATTTAATACTGCATATTTGATTTTACAATTAATAAAAGTACTTTACTAAAATCGTCTATTCCTGAATAATTACGAATATTCTATTTAAATGTAATATAATTATCTCCTTAATAGAGTCATTTTCCTTTTACTAAAAAAAATTCTATTTTACATTTGCAGTTATAATATTTTAAAATTAAATAGATAGAATCCATCGAAAAAAATTAAAAAAAGAAATTTTATACATTAAATTATTATTGGATTCTTATAGTTTCAAGATTCATTGGTGTTTTAGTCTCTATTTTATAGCTTCTGTAAATACTTGAAGCCAGATCGAGTGTTTTATAGTTGTCTCCATGGCAGATCATGATCTTCTCTGGTTTTGGGGAAAGCCTTCTAACGTACTCCATAAGTTGTCTTCGATCAGAATGTCCACTGAATCCTTCAATGGTTTTTATATGCATTTTAACGTTGTAAACGTTGGTTTTACCTTCTTCTTTGAGGGGTATTTCTTTCCAACCCTTCTGCAGTCTTCTGCCCAGCGAACCTTCTGCCTGGTACCCTACAAACACAAGTGAGTTTTTTTCATCTCCACAGAGCTGTTTAAAGTATTCTACTGAGTTACCACCTGTAAGCATACCTGAAGTTGATAGGATAATAGCTGGTTCTCCCTCAACAATTTCTTGTCTTTCATTTCCACCGTTTACTTTATGGAAAACTTCAGAGATGAATGGATTTCTTCCCATGTGGAATATTTGATCACGGAGGTCCTTACTCAAATACTCTGGTCGGGCTGTGTGAATAGCGGTTGCTTCCCAGATCATTCCGTCAATGTACACTGGAACTTCTTCAATTATTCCATGTCTAATGTACTCGTCTAAAACTATCATGAGTTCCTGAGCCCTTCCAACTGCAAATACAGGCATAAGAACCTTTCCACCACGCTCAAGAGTTCTATAAATAGTTTTTACAAGTTCCTTTTCAGCATCGTTTCGTGTGGGTTGTACATCGTCATGCCCACCGTAGGTACTTTCCATTACAAGTGATTCTATACGTGGAAATTTAGCAACTGCGGGTTCTAATAGTCTGCTTCTTTCAAATTTAAAGTCACCAGTGTACACGAAGTTGTGTTGACCATCTCCTATGTGCATATGTGTAATGGCCGAACCAAGTATGTGGCCTGCATTGTGAAGTGTCAACCTGATATCAGGAGCTATATCTGTGACTTCACCATAATCTAGAGTAATAGTATGTTTAATGCTCTTTTTTACGTGTTTAACATTGAATGGTAGTGGATTATCTTCCCTGTGAGCTATATCTATATGATCTAACTGTAAGAGGGTCATAAGATCCCTTGTAGGTGTGGTGCAATAAACTGGTCCTTCGTACCCGTAATGATATAAATATGGTAAAAATCCTGAATGATCCAAATGTGCGTGGGAAATTATAACCGCGTCAAGATCGTCTAAGACAAATTCTGGAACATTAAGGTAGGGATATGAACTTTTATCATCTGATCCTGCTACGTTAACACCACAATCCAGCAAAATCTTGCTGTTTGTTGTTTGTAAAAATAGCGAGGATCTTCCCACCTCCCTAAATCCTCCAAGGGCAGTTAAACGGGTCCATTCGTTTTCGGTGGATAACTCCCTGTGGATCCTATTACCAAGAGTTTGTAGAATTTTTTTTCGTTCTTTACTGTTTTTTCTTAGTGTTCTCCTTACTCTCTGTATTACTTCTGAGGTTATTGGTGGAGTTCTAAGAATTTTGGGGGACCACCCAGTTTTTTTAATGATTTCTCTTGATGTAGAACCGTACTTTCCAATCACAAGTCCTGGTTTTCGGGCTTCTATTATTACTTCACATGTTACCTCGTCGAAGGCTATATTGGTAATTTTAGCTTCCTCAGGAACTATGTCGTGGATCCTGTCAATGGTTTTTTCAGGTTCCGTCAACACAGATTTATCTGATCTGATGATAATTCTCTTTCTTATATCCTTTGCTAAATCCCTTATTAAATCCCCGTTTTCTGTAATTATTTCCGGATTTTTAGTGTATATGACAACTTCCGGACCTTCAAATTCGACTTTTGCCACTTGTACTCTATTAGGTAATCTTTGTACTATTGTATTTTTAATTTCTTGAATCTCTGAACCCATAAAATCACGTCTAAAAAAATAGGAAAATTAATATTTGAACCATGTTTAGTTTACATGATTCATTAAATTTTTAAGTAACTTCAGTTCATTTAGGATTAAAACTAGCTCAATTCTTTGATCTTCTTTTCTACCTCTTCTTCAGGCAGTATTTTAAATCCTTCTTCTTTAGTAATAGTTGCAATTTTTATTCCGTTACCGGAATAGGTATCTCTTTCCATTGCAGCTTTAATAGCTCTTATTACAATTTCAATCCCGTCTTCAATATCCATTTCTTTGTTATAACGGTCTTCAAGCACCCCATAGGCTATTGGTGAACCTGATCCTGTTGAAATCATCAGATCCTTAATTACTCCGCCGGTTGGATCTAATGAAAAGAGTGCAGGTCCTTTTTCATCCACTCCTCCAAGGAGAGTCTGTACATAGTAGGGATAGAATCTGGATGAATGGAGTATATTAGACGTCATGGTTGCTGCTGCTTCAACACTCATAGGGATACCGTTTCTGAGTCTGTAAAGAGCAACTTCCGCGCTTATATAACCCATTAGTTTTTGGGCATCTGATACTGCTCCAGCAATTGTTGCTCCAATATGGTCATCTATTTTGAATATTTTGTCAGCAACCTTATGCGCAATTAAATTGCCCATTGAAGCTCTTCTTTCGGTAGCAAAAACAATTCCATCTTTGCATGTTACACCAACAGTTGTAGTGCCTTTTAATCGATCTTTATCGTTCATGAAATACACCTCTAAAAAAACACGATAAATTAAAAATAGTTTTTAAAATTTTTCAAATATTAATTTCTAGTCCTTATATGTAAAATTCATTCTATATAAATATTGCTTTGAACTTCCAGTTTTTTCTTTCAAGTTCTAATATAATATTTATATTTTAAAATAATTCAATACAATAACTTATTAATATCTAGGCCTTTAACAAGCTTTGTTTAATTGAAGCTACTTATAAATGTTTTCTTTAAAGATCCTTTTTTAATAGAATATTATTAAGATGATTTATCATAAGTTCTGAGGATGTTAACTTCCTTAACTTATGGGGGAAGGACATTAAATTTTAAAAAATTAGATAATTGAAAATAAATAAAATATCAGGTTATTAAAATATCTAACCTGTCTGATTCTGCCCCATTTTTAATTTCACGGGCTATTCTTCGTCCCATACTCATAAATTCACCGAAGAGTAGATAGCTGTATGCTGAGCTGTGCATAAACGTGTTGGTTCCACCATCTATTCTGGCACTCATTTCAAATACAATTATCTCTAAATCATCAGTACAGAGACTCTGTAAACAGAAGGGACCGTTCATTCCGGGAGCAACAAGCTTTTTAGCACCTTCAACTAAATTGTCTCCAATTTCAAATACCTGAGGTAGTAATGATTCCCGCATGACAACAGGATGGTTACCAGTTATAACATACGATGGATCCAATCCAACATCTAATTGGTCTTTAGCAGGGATTCTGCATAATCCATCAATATTGGATTCATATCGGCTGTCCATTCCCATAACTTCAACTTCATCGTTCAATGCAGAGTAGAAGTAGTGAATACAATAATTGCATCCAGAAACATACTCCTCGATATGCGCGTTTTCAACATCTTCTTCTCCTATCCAATTCCTTTTGAGCATTGAATCAATTTTCTGATGATATTCTTCAGTTGTGGAAGCAACGAAGTATCCTCTTCCACCGCGTGCACCTGGGAACTTGACCATTACTGTTCTGTCAATCTTAGAAGGATCATCGTATTTCATGGGTATCCTAATATCTGATTCTATCATTAGCTTCCTTTCAAGATCCCTTTCGGCTTCCCATCGCAAAATATCTCTATTTCCAAACATCGGAACTTTAAAGTCATTTTCTACACGGTCTAATCCTGCATATGCAACAAATGAACCATGGGGGACTACTATGCTGTTCATAGATCTTAATTTCTTCTGAACATCTTCGTTCACAATATCGCTGAACTTGTCAACGATTATATATTCATCTGCAACTTTGAATCTTTTATACGGAACTTCCCGCCCCTTTTCACAGACAACAGCGGTCTCNNTTTGCCCCTTTTAATATGTGAAGGGATGTGTGACTTCCTAATGTAGCGATAGTTAAATTTTCCTTATCATATCCTTCTAAAACATCAAGAATTTCCTGTCTATTAACTTTTCCCATAAGAATCTCTCCTTAATAATTAGTTATTCTATTGTGAATAATGTTGGTTAGTTGGGGTAATTATCTTTTTTGTCTTGGACCTCCAAAGATCCTCCATCAATTTAAGTAGTAGTTTTAAAATTTTTGGAGATGCACTTGTGAAAGATATTTAAACTTTAAGAAATCACGTACTCATATGAAGGGCAAAGTAATAGGAGACATCCTAGTAATAAAAGGGGATGTAGAAAATCCTGAAAGGCTTCTCGAAACACCTGGTGTTAACAGGATAGTTAAATTGGGAAGAATAACTGGCTTGAAAAGAGAACCCGACATTGAAGTGATCGTGGGAGAAGGAACCGAAACCATACACCGTGAAAATAAGTGCCTCTTTAAGCTGGATGTTTCAAGAATCATGTGGTCTAAGGGAAACACAACTGAAAGGAAGAGAATGTCCATGATAACTGGCGAAGGAGATACAGTAGTTGATATGTTTGCAGGAATTGGATACTTCTCAATACCTATGGCAGTACATTCAAAACCTGCCAAAATCTATTCTATAGAAATAAATCCTGTTTCATATGGTTATTTATGTGAAAATGTCTATTTGAATAAAGTTGAAGGAGTTGTGGAGCCGATGCTAGGAAACTGTAGAGAAATAGCTCCTAGATGTGTTGCAGACCGTGTTTTAATGGGTTATATTGGGAACACCAACGAGTACCTTGATGTTGCAATTGATTTACTCAAAAAAGGAGGAATAATACATTATCACGAGTCAGTTCCTGATAAACTGAAATTCATAAGACCAGTAGAACGTATAAAAGAAGCAGCAGAGGCGGCTGATAGAAAGGTGGCTGAGGTAATTAATCAAAGGATCATAAAACCATATTCGCCTGGTGTTTACCATGTAGCNNAATTTTTTGAAGAATTCTCTGGTCTAAAAATTCTTCATTTATATATTCTGGATAAACTGGAAGTCTTTCTTGAAGTTTGAAACCCAATTCTTCCGTGATCATTTTAAGTTCTTCAATCCCTGGCCACGGAGCTTCAGGATTTACGTAATCAGGGGTCAATGGAGAAACTCCTCCCCAATCGTCTGCTCCTGCGATTAAAAATATTTGAGAGTTCTGTTTATTCAGATTGGGTGGGACCTGAACACTTACATCCGGAAACATAAGCTTAGTTACAGACACCATCTTTATCATTTCAGCTAATGTGGGCTCTTTGTAACCTTCCATGGGGATTCCAGGTTTTGGTTTGAAGTTCTGGATAATTATCTCCTGTATATGTCCATATTTATC
>PMMY01000294.1 GCA_003162655.1 Methanobacterium sp.
TTATTAAAGAGTCATTAATAAATAAAAATGTTTGATAGTATATTATATACAAATAATTAATAAGACTGAAAGATATTTTACTAGGGTTTAGCAGTAACATGAAATCGTACTATCCGTACTGTTATACAGCTACATAATAGAAGTTCATTTATTTCTTAATCAAAAAAGGTGATATAATGGTAAGTGTCAATCTCGAAGCAAAAAAAACATTAGATCAAATGATTGAAAACGCAGAAGAACTAAACATCACAGTTTCAAAACTTGAAAATGGTTCAACGATTTTGGACCGTGGAGTTAATGTTTCAGGAAGTTTTAAGGCTGGTGAACTCTACACTAAAATATGCCTCGGAGGACTTGCAGAGGTGGGAATTTCAATACCAGGAGACCTCTCTGAAAACTTTGCAATACCTTCAGTAAAGATAAAAACTAATTTTCCTTCTATATCTACACTCGGATCTCAGAAAGCAGGATGGTCAGTGAGTGTAGGTGATTTCTTTGCCCTTGGTTCAGGACCTGCAAGGGCTTTGGCTTTAAAACCTGCAGAAACCTACGTGGAAATCGGATATAAGGATGATGCAGATATTGCAATACTCACNNGTTGAAAATGTTTACTTGTTAGTAGCACCCACTTCATCACTTGTAGGTTCAATACAGATAGCTGGAAGAGTAGTTGAAAACGGTACCTACAAGATGCTTGAATTTTTGAAGTTCGATGTAAACAAGGTCAAATATGCAGCAGGTATAGCTCCAATAGCACCTGTTGATCCGGATGGACTCAAAGCAATGGGTAAAACCAATGATGCAGTTTTATTTGGAGGTAGAACTTACTACTATATAGAATCAGATGAAGATGATGATATTAAGTCCCTTGCTGATCATTTACCCTCTTCATCATCCGATGGATATGGGAAACCTTTCTATGATGTATTTAAAGAAGCTGGATTTGATTTCTACAAAATAGACAAAGGAATGTTTGCACCTGCAGAAGTTGTTATAAACGATCTAAGAACTGGGCAAATGTTTAGATCTGGAGCAGTGAATGTTGAGCTTCTCAAAAAATCATTCGGACTTTAAAAAGTAAAATAAAATTTTTATCTTTTATTTTACAGTATCTATTTTAAACCCAATTTACCTTAGATCAGAATTTATTGAAGCAGTAAATAAAAAATTATTAAAATAAGATTTTATTAATCTACTTCAATTATTAAGTATCCCTTAATGGTGATAACAATGAAAATGGGAATATGCGAAACCACATTTGCAAGATTTGATATGGCTACCGTTGCCATGGACGAGATAAAAAGTCAAGTATCCGATGTCACGTTTGTTAGGCGTACCGTACCGGGAGTAAAGGATCTGCCTGTGGCATCCAAGAAGCTTATAGAAGAGGAGGGCTGTGAACTTGTCATGGCATTTGGAATGCCAGGTCCCGAGGATATTGACAAGGTATGTGCCCACGAAGCATCAACAGGATTAATACAAGTTCAATTAATGACCAATACCCATATAATAGAGGTTTTTGTCCATGAGGATGAGGGCAGAGATGAAAAGGATCTAAAAAAGCTGGTTGAAAATCGTACTAGGCAACATGCTGACAACGTTGTTAAAATGATCTTCAAACCAGAAAAATTAAGAAGGGAAGCAGGAATGGGAATGAGAGAAGGAAGGGAAGATAAAGGGCCGTTATAACGACTTAATTATATAATTAACATCTTAAAGTTAAATTTATATGAACTGGTATACATAATATATATTATAACATCTTTGAGGTGATAATTATGAAAGAAGAAGTTTTTTTCAGTAAAGGCATGAAACATATCAAGGAAGACTATCCAGATCTTTACGATGCAAGTATTCGTTTAAACGATGTTTGTTACACGGGAAAGGTATTGGATTACAAAACCCAAAAACTCATAGCCATAGGAATTGCCGCAGCAGCATCTGATGACAGAGCAGTTAAAAAACAGATACTTAGCGGTATGAAGGAATTAGATATAACCAAAGATGAAGTTGTTGATGTTTTAAGAGTAGTTCTTCTGTTAGCCGGTAAACCAGCATTTACCAAAGGCATGAATGCATTGTACAACATAAAAGAGTAAGTATCTTAAATCATTTCATATTTTTTTGGATAGAATTCCCTATAAAATAATGTTTGATTGAATTTAAATCTTTTAATTTATTGGTAATCAAGAAATTTTGATCAACGGTAATTTTTATAGTAAGCTTTTTAAAGGAAGTTGATCAACATTGATCACCGCCAATTCTGGCTATTTAAATTTAGTAGATAAAACTTGATTGCTTTACATAGAAGTTATATACAACTTTTTTTGGGATATTATCCCATGGATGTGGCGCAAGCTGAACAAAGAGGTGTTAATTAATGTACAAATATATAAGAGATGCATGGAAAAATCCAGATAAATCCTATGTTAAGGAACTTATGCGCACTCGTACTCCTATTTGGAGGAGAGAAAGTGTGATAATAAGGGTAGACCGCCCTACTAGGATTGATAGAGCAAGATCATTGGGTTACAAGGC
>PMMY01000200.1 GCA_003162655.1 Methanobacterium sp.
GCGTGGTCTTTTCATGTCGTGCATGATCCTAACTGCCCCTTTTTTGCTCCCAATTTCAATTCCTGGAATGAGTATACCATTCGGATTAGCAATATTATTATTAAGTCTTAGAATAGTGTTTAATAGACCTATTTTAATACCTGAAACTTTTATGAACCATCAAATATCAAATCATGATATGAAATTAATTTTAAATGAGATTCTGAACATTTTAACCCCATTAGAAAAATATATAAAACCAAGATTATGCTTTTTAGTTAGTGGGAACACAATGAACCAGATTAATGGTGCTATGGTGGCGTTTGGTGCTATTTTACTTATAACGCCAATAATAGCACCATTAGGGGACTTTCTACCCTCATACGGAATCCTGTTTCTCTGCTTAGGGACTCTGGAACATGACGGATATTTGATATTAGCGGGTTATGCAACTGTTATTGGTACCACTGTTTACTACATTTTAATATTTGCAATTGGAATTACATTAATAATAATTATTGCATCCCATTTGGGCTTGCATCTCTAAAAAAGAAACTATTATTCTAATAATAGTTTATCTCATATCATTCTTGAACGATTTTAAGAACTTACGGGTAGTTCAGTGTCCAATTAAGGAGACCAAAAATCAAATGGTGAAAAATCTGTTGAAGTGTCTATTAAAAATGCAGTAAATTCTGTAAAAGATAATCCTTTCACAACTCTAGGAATCTTTGCTCTTCTAGCCTTAATTGCAGTGGGCTATTTTAAAAGAGATAAATTTAGGACTTGGTTTAGCTAAAGATAAAAAATGTATTTTTGGAAAAAAAATAAGTAATGATCTAAAATTCTAAAAATAGGAGTAATTTTATAATGTTTTGGGGGAGTATGATTCTTTATTACATCCACTTATTTCTGATCTCTTTTCTCTCTCCTGAATTTGTCCCATTTTCACTAAAACTGCCTTTGGATCAACTTTGGTGTTAATACATCCATCCTTTAAGAGTGGTACACCCTGACATGAAAACTTTGATAGTTTCATCATAGCCAGATTAAGATCCTGGTAACAAGCAACTCCCAGAACAGCTTTGAAATCGTTTTTTTCAAGTATTTTTTTTAAAAAGGTCGAACCTGGTATTATAAATACTTTAAATCCCATTCCTTCAGCTTTATTTTTTAGTACACCTATAACGCAGCGATTACAGTCTTTGCAGATAAGTCCTGACGATTCGAGTTTTGCTTCACAGTCTGCATGTCTGAGGCAGTGTGGAAGAACCAAGATTTTTTCATCGGATTCTATTTTCTTAAAGAACTTTTCATTAACTTTATTCCTGACCTCTACACCAATCTGATCAACTATTTTAGCATCGACTCCAACATTCTCAGAGAACTTCTTGAAGAGCCCATAGAACATATCTATTGTAAAGAGTAAAAGTCTGGGAAAAACAAGTTTATCTTCCTTAATTAAAAGTTTTCCCAGGATTAAAGTTACTGAAAGAAGTGTAAGCATTACTATAACAATAACAAACACTATCTGTCCAAAAATCATATAAAATTCATAAAAAGCCATATTATAAGTTTAATGCTTACTAGTATATTAAATTATTTACAGCAATTAAAAAGTATTTTCATAAGTTATTTCAGTATTCTATACAGTATTGGGAGTGTTATTGATCTATCTTTTCAACTTTAAAATTAGAAATAGTTCCTTCTATTTCAAGACCACCGGGAACAGCCTTTATATCTAAACCCGAGAGATCTTGGCATGCACAGAGAATGTCTTGTTCAGGATGGGTTCCTGCTTCTACATTGCAATCTAATCTTATATGGTCTCCACATGCAACTACCATTTTAAGTCTCTTTGAAGTGGGATGGTTTTTGGGAAGGACTATTATTGGAGATGAAAATTCCTTTAAAAGGTAGATCATGGATTTTATTCCCACTTCTTCTTTTAATCCTACATTAAACGTGGACACAGCTATTAGATCATCTTTTCCCAGGAAAACAACTATCTCTTCTTTTTCAGGGGTTCCTATAAATATCTGCATTTCACGACCTGTTTTTGCAAGGCCAAGTTCACCAGAACTTCCAATTAAAAATAAAATTTCATCAGAACTTAAGCTAATTCTTTGACGTTGTCTGACTGACATGAAGGACATACAACTCTTTTTCCTATGCCTTTAAACTCATTTCCACAGTCCAAACATTTATAGCGTTTGGTTTTAAGTTTCTTCATCTTAATGTCGGCCATTGGCCCTCCAACTGTACACATTTTATCACCATTTGAAGTATGTTTTGTGGGTTATTTATTTGTTGTTATTGGAAATTTTGTTCATATAAANNATATAAAATAATTCATGCCATAAAAAAATTAGAATATAATCCATATTTGACTAACTATTTATCAACTAAATTCCATATAAAAAAATCGGAATATGATTAATCATAAATATAATCAGGGAGACAAATACTTCTAATAAACGGTGAGACTATTGAAAAACCTTATTTTTCCATTTACAGCAATAGTGGGTCAGGAAGACGTAAAAAAATCTCTTATTTTGAATGCTATAAATCCAAGTATTGGTGGCGTCCTAATAAAGGGGGACAAGGGAACTGGTAAAACAACAGCGGTAAGGGCTTTAGCCGATCTATTGCCTCCAATTAAAGTTATTAAAGGTTGTGCTTTTAACTGCGACCCTGATGATGAAGATTCGCTTTGTGATTCATGCAAAACAGAAGGTTTCGAGATCGAGACTAAGAACATGCGCGTGGTTGAACTACCATTAGGATCAACTGAAGACAGAGTTGTAGGATCAATTAACATCGAAAAAGCCTTGAAAGAGGGTATAAAAGCATTAGAGCCAGGTATACTTGCTGATGCTAACAGGAACATCCTTTACGTAGATGAAATTAACCTTTTGGATGACAACCTAGTTGATGTGTTATTGGATGCAGCTGCGTATGGTGTAAATATTGTTGAACGTGAAGGTGTATCAGTTGTACATCCATCCAACTTCATGCTGGTGGGTACCATGAATCCTGCAGAGGGAGAACTCAGACCTCAACTTTCAGATCGTATAGGTCTCCATATATCTGTTCATAGCATCATGAACTTGGAGGATCGGGTTAAAATAATGGAGAGACGTGAGGAATTTGAAAAGGATCCATCATCATTCAAGGATAAGTTCAAAGAGAAACAAAACACAATACTCGAAAATATTGTAACTGCAAGGGAAATGCTCAAAAATGTAAATGTATCAATGGATATCATGGGAGTTATAGCCAACGTTTGTATTGAGGTAGGTGTTGACGGCCATAGGGCAGATATAGCAATTTTGAAAACTTCCAAGACAATTGCTGCATATCATAACAAAGATGAAGTAAATCTAAATCATGTTGAAGAAGCAGCTCTCCTAGTACTGGGAGAAAGAGTTCATCAATCATCTCAAAACAAAAATAAAATCAATCAGATGGTTCAAAAGGCAATGGAAGATATTTCCAAAAGAAAAAAAGAACAGGATGAGCAGCAGCATAATAATGAAGGAAAAGACGATCAAAGGGATGATCATAACAGTGATCAGCAAGATCAGAATGGAACAGAACAAACAGGAAACCAGAAAGAACAAAGTGAAGATAGCCAAATAAAAGATGATTTAAATGAAGAAGAGGAACCAGGGGGATCTGAAAAAAAGGAAAAACAGATCCAACAAATAAATCAGAGAGAACAGAGTCAAGGATCTTTAAATAATAATAATTCTGAATCGAAACAACAAGGAAAAAAGCTCAAATCTCTTGAAAAAGAAGAAGATGTAGACTATTCTGAAGAGGGGCTTGATATAAAAAACTTGCTTAAAATTAAGGGGAAAAAGAAGAGGAAACTTTACGGTAAAAGGGTAGATTCAACCACTCAGAAGGGTAAATATGTAAAAAGCAGACTTTCTAAGGATTTGAAGAATGATATTGCAATAGATGCTACTCTAAGGGCGGCTGCAATTAGTTCTGAAGGAACTATAAATGTCAAAAGCGAAGATCTGAGACATAAAGTTAGGAAACATGGTGCTAAAGCGTCAATAGCTCTCATTGTAGATATCAGTGGCTCTATGTTTTCTGAAAGAAAGGCTGAAAGGGTTAAAGACATTTTGATAAGCGTTATTGAGGATGCAGATCGCCAAGGTGATAAGATCAGTGTTGTTGGGTTTAAGGGAAAGGAAGCCGCTGTCATAATCCCAATAACTAAGAGAGCAACCTCTTTTAGAGAACAAATTGACAACATTACTATAGGGGGCACAACACCCCTCGCATCAGGGATGAAAAAGGGATTTGATATCCTTAAAAAGGAAAAATTCAAACAAGAATATGTTCCTATTATGCTGATACTCACTGATGGTATGCCAAATGTTGCATTAGATCAAAACCCGACCAAAGATGCATTGAATATTGCTAGCGAACTCAAAGATAATGAAATACACACAATAGTCGTGAACTTTGAACTGGCCATTAAATATGGTAGAGATATGAATATGGAACTTGCAATAGCTTCAGGTGGCCGTTATTACGATCTTGAAGATCTTAAAAGTCCTGGGTCTGCAGTATCTATGATACTAGAGAATGAGAGAAATGTTCTGTAAACAGATTGAAGAAAATTAAAAAAAATTATAAACTATAATATATTATGAGGGATGATGGGATGTCAAAAATTAATATTGGACAAAATATTTTTACACAAACAATGCCAGTCACACTGCTTGGCACAAAAATTAATGACAAACCTAATTTCATGACTTTAGCGTGGGTCACACGTGCTAATGCAAATCCTCCACTTTTTGCAGTAGCAGTTAACAGAGTCCATAAAAGTGATTATGGTATAAGGGAAAACAATAGTTTCAGCATCAACTTTCCCTCGGAAGATATGATAACTCAAACAGACTACTGTGGTTTGGTTTCGGGAAGAAACATAGACAAATCAGATATTTTTAAGGTTTTCTACGGAGAATTGGAAGGTGCACCAATGATAATGGAATGTCCAGTATCAATTGAATGCAGGCTTTTTGATATTCTCGAACTACCAACCAATGATCTTTTTATTGGAGAAGTCGTTGCCGCCTATACTGAACGGAAATACTTAACGGATGATAATTTGGATATAAAAAAAATAAATCCCCTTATTTTGACTATGCCCGACAATAACTATTGGAAAGTTGGTGAACATGCTGGAAATGCATGGGAGATTGGAAAAAATTTTAAAGATTGACTATTGCAATGATTTTTTATAGTGGAAAGTGTAAGGTAGAATGTAAACAATGAAAGTAACAGTGTATCATGCAGAACAGTGCGATCCAAAGAAATGCACGACAGTGAAACTTAAGAAGCAGAGCATGATTAAAGTGGTTCCCAAGCTAAACATGTTGCCAAGAGGGGCAATTGTTCTAGATCCCTTCTCAAAAAGGTCAGTTTCACCAGAAGACAGAGAAATCGTTGAAGAAAATGGTATTGTAGGTCTTGACTGCTCATGGAATCGGATACAAAAGTCAAACATCATGTTTAAGGGAAAAAAATACCACAGATCACTTCCTTTCCTTGTTGCAGCTAATCCAACCAACTATGGAAAACCATGCAAACTATCAACTGCAGAGGCTATTGCAGCAACTTTTTATATAGTGGGGCTTAAAGATAATGCTGTTGAAATAATGTCCCAGTTCAAGTGGGGACCTAATTTTCTAATACTCAACTACGAGTTATTAGAGGCATATTCCTGCGCTAAAACAAGTGTAGAAGTTGTAAAGATTCAAAATGAATTTATAGGAGGCTAAAAATGGCTAGATTTGAAGAAGCAGAAAATAGACTGTTCAAGATTAAGATTTGCCTTAAATGTAACGCAAGAAACCCTCCAACCGCCAAAACATGTAGAAAGTGCGGTTACAAGGGCTTAAGATACAAGGCTAAAGAACCGAGAGGTTAAAATAGTTCATATTGAATTTAACTGAGGGTTATATAACCTTCAAGTTAAATTATGAACTTAATTTCGTTTATTTATATCTTAATATTGGTTTTTAATGATTTTTGTATTTTTATTATAATGTTAATTGAACTCGAGTGATTAGATGA
>PMMY01000161.1 GCA_003162655.1 Methanobacterium sp.
TGAATCAGGGTCGGCACCAGCAGCATTAAAGTACCTAAGAGAAACGTACTTGAAATCGTAGGTGCTGCTGTAATCCGATAATATTTTTTCTACCATCAACTTGCCGCGTCCATATGGGCTTATAGGATTCTGAGGATGATCTTCGGTAATTGGAATTTCTACAGGGTCTCCATAGGTTGCACAAGTTGAGGAGAACACAAACTTCTTAATATCAAATTCTAACATAACCTTGATTAGGTTGAGTGTGTTGCATACATTGTTTCTGTAGTACTTCTGAGGGTCTTCAACTGACTCACCAACATAGGTGAAGGCTGCAAAATGCATAACAGCAGTTACAGGATACTTCTTGAATACGCTCCTTATATCATTGATGTTTCCGAGATCTCCACATTCAAAGGTTCCCCATTTAATAAGATCTTCGTGTCCATAACTCAGATTATCGAAAACAATTGTTTCATAACCGTTAATGTTAAGCTGTTTGTTAATATGCGCGCCTATATATCCAGCACCACCAACAATGAGAATCATGTAAGTTAATATGTAATCCATATAAAAAAAGGTTTCTAAATCCTTTTAAGGATTTATTAAATTTTTATCGACATTATATCTGCAACCACCAAATAGAAAGCTGCCAAACCGCTCCATCTTCCCCAACCCTTGGCGATTCTTCGGAGTTCATCTGCTGAAATAGGTTCGTAATTGTTATAGTAATGGGATACAACCCTTCTAAGACCGATATCATCTGCGGGTAATGCAACTACCCTGTGAAGTCCCCGGATAACAGCAAGTTCTGCGGTCCAAACACCAATGCCACGTATTTTTAACAGTTCACTGATAATTTCAGAGGTACTTTTAGTTTTTAATTCATTTAAATCAAGTTTATTCTCTTCAATACACTTTGATAAATCTATAACATACTCGGCTTTCCTAAAACTCAAACCATATTCTCGTAGATCTTCTTTTTCTAAGTTAGAAAGGGTTTCTGGAGTTGGAAATGAATAATAAGTTTCACCATCTAATTGTAAAATGTTACCAAATTCTTTTATCATCTTAGTTTCGATGCTCCTTGCGGCCTTAAGTGATATCTGCTGTTCTATTATGGATGAAACAATGGCCTCAAAAAACGTTGGTGTTGTAGGGTTGTTGAGACCACGGAGTTTTAGTGTCAGCTTTTACATGATACTATCTTCATGCATATCTTCATAAAAATATTTTAGATCAAAGTCCAAGTTAAAAATAGAGGTTAAAATCTTCCTCGCCAGTACATTGTCTTTTTTATTGAGTTCATTATCCGGTTTTATGGATACAGATAACTCTGGTTTATCAACAGATCCTAACGATCTTACAGTAATAAGAACCAACTTATTGTTTAACCATATTAACTGCCAATAAAATCCTTTTTCATACCTTTGAATTTGAGGATCTCCATTGGAAAAAATTTTAGCACTTAATTCAAAGTTGAAAGGCGATTTTGGGATTATTTTTATTATCAAATCGTATCACCGGTAAATTTAATCTAAAATATTTCAAATAAAATCAACCTTGTGTATATTATAAGAACTTCAAATTCAAGTAAGTTATCAAAATTTATTCTACATTAATTTATCAGAAATCATCTAAAACCGATTAAAATTATGATATAGATATTCATAATAGGTAATAAAATTTATCATGGAATAATTAAGGATTTATCAATTATTTAAGTGATAATATCCCTTTCAATAATTTTATATATAAATTTTGACATATTTATTCAATATAAGGGGGATGAAAAAATTGGGAAAAGTTGAGTTAAACAGGGACAATATCAACAAATGTCTATGTAAAATATGTCCGGTTCAAACAGACAGTAAATGTTCTAAGGATAAACTGGACATTATAAATGAAAAACTAAAAGAAGAAGGGGATATTAAAAAAATTATTAAACCTGAAGAACTTCCACTGGTTTACTGTTCAAATGGAAAGGCCACTTGTAAGGACCTTTCAGAGAGGGAGTTATGTAAATGCACGCAATGTGTTGTGTGGTTAGATAATAATTTGGCGAACGGTGAACCCATAGAATACTTTTGTATAGACGGTGTTCCAAAATAACATATTCAAATATAATTAATTATTTGAATTTTGATTAACAATCGATCTTAAATTCAATAATTAATTGAAATTATACTTTCAATTCCACCTAACTTTAAAGCTGATTCTCATTCATTATTCATATACCTTCATGCTATACACCACACATAAAAAGAGGATCAACAACTTTCATCTAAGTCGTATAAGTTCTTCAAGTTTAATGTTATGAAACCCTATATCAAAGGAATCTAATTATATTACAATCAAATTCTATGGAAATTATAAAATATTATTAGCTCTAAACATCTTCAATATTCAGATTATGGCATTTAATGCCCGTAAATCGAAACATTTGAGATATAATTGGCATTATATATTCACCTTTATTCACTAGATACATTTAATCGTAAATCGGGCAGATTGAATATTAGAATTATAAAAAGAGTAAATACAAAAATAAATTTAAAAGTTTAAAGTATAGTACTCACCATCTGGTCGTTGAATCTTCTTAATAAGACCTTTATTTTCCAGGGCAATGATCAGGCTGTAAGTTTTAAGACTGGTAAGTTTCAGTTCACCGTAGAGCATGTTTCCCTCAAGAAGTGTTTTTGAAATCAGTCCAGATTCTCCAGCAACATTTTTAATGATTTCAAAGGCTTTTTCTTCTGTTTCATTAAGTTCTTCCTTTTTAACGTCTTCTTGTGACTCCCAAACGTTTATGGTACCAGTTTCGAGCAGGGTTACCGAGCCATCTTGGTAAGAAACAATACCCTTCTGATCCAGTGTATTAATGATATCTTTAAGATCCATTTCTGATAGATCAAGGTCTAATTTAAGGATTCTGTATGGAACACCGTTTTTATATTCATTCTGAAAGTATTTAATCTGATTTAAGACCATATTCTCCTTTTGGGTTATGTGAAGCATAATAAAAAAGATATGTCTACATGATATTAAATAGTTACTATACTTTATTTTCAAATCAACCAAAGATTTTAACAATGATTAAAAAACCATGCAAACGATGGAAAGCAGTGAAACTAATTATAAAGAATTTTCGTTCTCATCTNNGATTTAATATTGAATTAGAAATTTTAATTTATTTAAAAATTGGATAAAAGATTAAAAGGTTGGAAGTTTCGCCATGATGGACTCTCTCTATGAAAAAGCTCTTTTGAAGAAGGATAACATAAATGAACGAATAACTAATGAATTCAACAATATTGATGTTGATCCCTCCCTTTTCTGGAGGGAATATCCCATAGCTGAAGAAGATCTTGATGTAACAATATCTGCAGGTGATGGCAGCATCAATAAAAAGAATTTTATGAGTTTTATATTCTACGCCATCGATGCTGAGTGCTTAGTATACAAAAAAGAGCTCAATGTAATAGAAAGCTCTGAAATAGATATAATACCCCATCATGATCATGTCGAGGATAGATTAAGAAGTTACATGGGGATATTCGAGATAAAAAATGCTCTGAAGGCCTTTAAAGAACATGATATCGATGTGTTTCTCTTCGATGGTTCCATACTAGGAAACCTAATAAGACCTTTGCCCCTTGAAAATAAGCTTGAAAGTGATTTAAAGGACAGAATTAAATATAAATATGTGCCTGAACTTGAAAAAACTCTAAACGATGAGTTAAAATATTCAAATGTTCGAATAGCTTCGTCCAAATTTTTAGAAAAAATTGAAAAAGAGTTTGAGAATAAAACAGATGCAATGATATACCTTGAAAGTCTTGAAAATTTGATGGTTATCAGCGAACTACTTAAAAATCAGGGTGCAGTAGTTGCAATATCAAAAACATCAACCAGTCATGAATATTTCGATTCTGAAATCCCCGACATGGCCGTATTTGATAGGTACAGCAGGAAAGAAGGATATTCCACCCCGAAATATATCAGCATTTCTAAACAAGAGGTTAAAAGAGATTTTCCTGTTAGAAATGAATTCTTTAGAAGTTTAAAGTTCACTATTTTCTACGCGCGAATGGAGAACCATAAGAACATTCTAAAGTTTGAACTGCCTTATGAGGCCAATGAGGAGCAAATAAAACATATTTTAAGTGTTATAAAGAGTAAAAGTGCCGAAGGGTATCCTTTACTACTTAAAAAAGCCCATAATNNATGATACTAACGGAGTGATTGGAAGGTGCATAGGGGAAACATCACTGGTTGATGTGAGCTTCATCTCCAAGGAAATGCCAAAAGTAGGTGAGTACGTTTCATTAGAATACGACGGTAAAAAAGTACTTGGTATGATTGAAGCCCTTGTAAGGGGAAGTGTTTCAATAAACAGTGAAATATACGATCCAAAAACTATAGAAAAAATCAGGATGATAGAGGGAGACGACCACTACGTGAAGGGAACAGTCAAAATTCTTGGGGATGTAGACGATGAACTAAGAATTCCAAGGACACCCGCACCACCAGGAACAGAGATAAAGGTGGCTGATTCCAAGGTTCTTAGTGGAATATTCCAGTTAGGAAACTATGGTTTAAAGTTGGGAAACCTCATTACACAGGAGGAAGTTTCAGTTGAAGTGGATATAAATAAAATGGTTTCAAGACATCTGGCGGTTCTGGCAATGACAGGAGCGGGTAAATCTAACACAATATCAGTCATTGTAGACGGTCTCTTAAAGGTTAACGGTAGTGTTTTAATATGCGACATGCACTCAGAATACGTGAACACAGAATTTGGAAAAGGCAGAGTTAACATAATAAAACCAGTGATAAACCCGATATACATGTCCTTTGGCGAGATAAAAAAACTTTCAAACATTCCTTCAAATGCATACGTACAGGAAAGATACTTTAGAAAAGCATACAATATGGCCCAAGACGATCTGAAGAAGGGTTCAACAAGGGGAAAAGATTTTATTGGATTGATCATTAACCGGCTGGAATCATGGCTGAGAGAGGAACCAGAAGAATCCGAAGGTAAATCTTCAACAGCATCGGATAGAAAATCAATAACCGATGTTTTAAATAAAGTAGAGCACATGCAGGATAAGTATGGTAACATACTATCTCTTGAAGCAAAGGATGTGATTGACAACATCAAGGTAGGTAAAGCCAACATCCTCGACCTCGGTTCTGTTGATGAATTTGCCTCAGATGTTGTTGTAAGTCATATTCTAAGAACAGTATTAAAGAGCAGGAAAGAGTTTATCAGAAGTGGTGATGGACTCGAATTCCCAATATTCCTTATACTCGAAGAGGCACATATCCTGGCACCCCAAAACAGAAAAACAGAATCTAAAATTTGGATAAGCAGGATAGCAAGGGAGGGGCGTAAATTTTCTGTGGGACTCTGTATGGTTAGTCAGAGCCCGAAATCCCTGGATTCAGATGCACTGTCNNTCCCAAGCAAACAACATGATAATACTCAGACTCGTTGAACCCACTGACCAGAGTCACGTTCAAAGGGCCAGTGAGAACCTGAGCGATGATCTGATTGCTCAGCTGCCTTCACTTAACATAGGCGAAGCCATAGTACTTGGTTTAATGACAAGGATACCAACTCTGGTTAAGATAGATGAATTCAAGGGTAAAATATCCGGTGGGGACCTTAACATAGTTGAAGAATGGTCAAAATCCATTGAAAATGAGGAAAAAATTCTCAAAGAGCAGAAAAGAGAATATGAGGAACTCGGGGGAGATTATTGATGCAATTCATCCACATGGCGGATACACACCTGGGATACAGACAGTACGGACTTTCAGAACGTGAAAATGATTTTTTTGAAGTTTTTGACCAAGCAATTGAAGAGGTGGTACGTGAACGTCCCGAATTTGTTATCCACTCTGGAGACCTTTTTGAATATTCAAGGCCACCAACCAAAGCCCTGCTAACCGCGCAGAATGGTATTTTTAGATTGAAAAATGAAAATATTCCAATTTATGCAATAGCAGGAAACCATGATATTGTAATGAGAAAAAATGCTCTTCCCCCTCAAATATTGTACAAAGACTTTGGTTTAAAGCTTATAAGTCCAAAGAACCCCTTTTATATAGAAGGTGATCTTTTCATAGGCGGAGCCCCGTACTCATCCAAGTATAACTCTAAACAATTAATAGAAAGACTTCAAACTATTGAAAAAGCATCTTTAAATCATAAAAAAAGTATACTAGTACTTCATCAGGGAATTGATCGCTACATCCCAGAATTTGAGATCAAAATTGGGGATATTCCCCAAAGTTTCAACTACTGTGCCTTTGGCCACATCCACGAAAGGATAGTGGATGATTTTGGGGAAGGAAAACTTGCATACCCTGGTTCCATCGAAATTTGGCGTTCAAACGAGTTTGAAGGTTATAAAAAGAATGGTAAAGGCTTTTATCTGGTTGATGTAGGTGGGGACACACCAGAAATTGAAAAGATCGATCTTAAACTTCCCCGTGAGTTTCTAAAGGAAAGTATTGAATACTTTAAACTTCAAGAAGAAATATCAAGGATAAACAGCTATATAAAGAATTTATCAAAAAAACCTATACTCAACCTCACTGTTCATGGTGGAAACTTCAGTAGATCAGAGGTCTATGAAACACTCAATAAAGCATTCTCCAGCACATGTCTGTCACTTAGATCAAAATATTTACCCGAAAATATAGAACCAGATCTACCGGATATGGGGAAAGGAGCCCTTGATACAAAAACAATGATCAAAGAACGTCTTAAGGACTTTAACAACGAAGAGGTTTCCGAACTTGCAACAGGACTTCTTAAAGAGATGTCTGAAGGAGACTACAAGAGAGCAGAGGAAATGGCAAAAAATTTCTACGAGGGACTATATGATAATTGAAAGCATGGTAATGAAAAACTTCAAGTCCCACAGGAATTCTAAAATAGAATTCAACACAGGAATATCCATAATAATGGGCGGTAACGGTGCAGGAAAGTCAAGCATCCTTGAAGCTGTTAGTTTTGCACTTTTCAAGCAACATTCTGGAAAAAAAATAGAGCAGTTAATAACCATAGGCCAAACTAAAATGTCTGTAGAGCTCGAATTCATATCAAACGGAAGGAAGTACAGGGTACTAAGGCAACGCAGTAAAAATGTATCAAAGGCAAAAATAGAAATACTTGAGGGCGGGGCATTCCAGCCACTTTCATCGGGTGATAAACAAGTTACAGATGAAGTCCAGGGACTGCTTGAAATGGACGGCGATCTATTTCTAAATGCAGTATATGTCAGGCAGGGAGAAATAGCTAACCTAGTGGATAAAACTCCTGCCGAGAAAAAACAGGTTATAGGAAAACTTTTAGGCATAGAATCCCTTGAGAAAGCATGGAAAAATATGTTACCCTTAATGAACAGGTATGAAATGAAAAAAGTAAAGTTAGAAGGTAAATTGGAGTCATTATACGGTTTAAATGATGAAATAAGATCAAAAAAAGCCGAGAATGAGGTTATTCATCAAAAGGTTCAAGATATTTCTTCTATGACAAAAAAAATCGAATATGAACTCGATGCAATTACAAAAGAAAATAATTCACTAGAAGAAGCTAAATCATCTTTTGAAAAGACGATTAACAATGTTGAAGCAAAAAAGCAGATTTTGGATAAGTTAAAAGTTGATCATGAACATCTAGAGGATCAGATCAATGAAATAAGAACTAAAGAAGATGAGATCGAACTAATTAAACCCAATTTATCCAAATTAGAAGTTTTGAAGAAACTCAAAGAACTTCTGGACAGTTTGAAGACTCTTCAGACCAATAAAAAACGGATAAATGATGCTTTAGATAAGATTAAAGAGTATAAAGGCATCTTAGAACAGAATAGGAATTTGTTTGAAGATTATTCGAATTTAGAGGGTGATATATCGGATTTAGAAATAAAGAGGGTAGTTTTTGAGGGATCCCGGGAGTTAATAGGGCAGAACCAATTGAGAAAAGAACAAACCCTTAATAAAATGAATCTGGCTCATGAAAAACTTGTAAACGTTATTAAAAAATACAATAAATCACTTGGAACTGAATTCAGTTTAGTTGAAGAACTTGAAACCTACTTAAAGTCCGTTAAACCAGAATTATCACATAAGATGGAAACCATTGATGACAAAATAATAGTTACAGAAAAGGAATTGTCAAATTTAAAGATGCAAAACAACGAACTAATTAAGCCCATTGGTGAATTAGAAAATGTTAAGGACAAGTGTCCTGTATGTAAATCTGAAATTGATTCTAATAAAAGGATGGAACTAATAAAAGACTATTCATCGCAGATTGAAGTCAACGAAAATAGGATAATCCAGCTGAATAATGATTTAACAGGTTACAAATCTGAAAAGAATGTTTTAGATACACAGTCAAGTAATATTCAAACTGTAAATATTGAACTTCTAAAGGAACAGCTTAAAAATTTAGAAGAAGGTCAAAAGGAACTAACAACCCTAAAAGGGAATATCAATGACTTAAATGTCAAAGTTTCAGCATTGGATCAGATAGATGCAAAGTTGAATAAGAAAAAAGAATCATTAAAGAAGATTAAACCTTACTATCAGAAATATTTGGTTGCGGAGGGTGCTCTTAACTCTATTGGAAATCCTAATGAACTCCTGATCGAACTTGAAAGGATACAAGAGGATGAAGATATCCTTAAAGAAAATATCAGCCGATTGATCGAGGTAACCGGAGGCAGTGTAGAAAACCTTGAAAGTGAAATAAAATATCTTGAGGAATTGAGTCAGAGGTACCAACAGCTTTCAGGAGCGGTTGCTCAAAAGTCATCTTTGTTAAGTAGAATGAAACAAGTCAACGATAACTTAGAGGAAGAGAACTCGGAAATTGAAAAACTCGTTAATTATTTGAAGGAAATTGACTACAAAGAAGAGATCCATTTTAAAATCAAAAAAGAATTGGGAATAAAAAATCTGGAATTATCTGATTTAATTGGAAAAAACCAGGAATTAATTGGAAAGGAAAGTGGGTTAAATAGTTATATTGCAGAACTTGAAATCAAACTCAAATCTTACAAAACCTTCCAGGAGGAAGTTAAAAATCTGAAGGACTTTTTAAAGCTTCTCACTCTCATAAGGGATATTTACGGCAAAGATGGGGTCCAAAAGGATCTTAGAAATATTTCAAGACCTATTATTGAACAGAATACCAGAGAATTCTTTGAGAAGTTCAACTTCGAATATACAGACATAAAATTGGACGATGATTATGATGTTACTGTATATGGGCCTGCAGGAGAGAGTAATCTGGACATGATAAGTGGAGGTGAAAAAATAGCAGTTGCTCTGGCATTAAGACTTGGAATTACACAGACACTATCTGGTGGAAATCTGGAGCTTATAATGCTGGACGAGCCAACAATACACCTCGATGCATACAGACGTCAGGAGCTCATCGAACTTTTAAATAGAATGTCAATAATACCCCAGATGATCATAGTAACACACGATCCTGACCTTGAAGAAGCTGCGGATTATATTTATCGGGTAAAAAAAGAGGACGGAGAATCGATAATCTCAAACTCCTAACTTAAACCCTCTAAAATAATCTTAAACATCATCATGGTTATTTTTTGTACGCGTTAATGCAGCGAAGATACCGATAAAGCATAGAACTGTACAGATAAGGAAAACAGTATGTATACTACTTAATAATGCAGGATATTGAAGAGTCGTTATCTGAACATTTCCAATAAATATTGCAAATACTAAAAGTGCAAGACCCATACTGAATGTCTGGCCTAAGAGACGCATTGTACTTACCATAGCTGATGCAACACCATAAAATCTCCTCTCAACAGACCCCATAATAGCATTGGTGTTTGAGTATGAAAAAAAGCCAAACCCTGTTCCGATAATTAACAGACCAAGTGTTATGAATGCAATACTTGTTTCTTCATTGATGAACGCAAATAAAAAAAGACCAATAGTTGATAATAACATTCCCAAAGCAGCTAATTTTTGCGGTAAGAACTTATCAGAAAGTCTTCCTGCAATTGGTGCGAATATTGCCATCATAACTGGCTGCGCAACTAGTATTAAACCTGCTGACAAAGGATCAAGAGCCTTTATGTACTGTAGATAAAGACTTAAAAGAAATGTTACTGCAAATGTTGCACTATAGTTAATAAGGGCTGCGAGGTTTGAAAATGCGAATGTCCTATTTTTAAATAGTTTTACATTGAGTACTGGGCTTTCAAGCCTTAACTCATACATAAGGAACGCTACAAATCCAATGATTCCTGCAATAACAAGTATAATTCCAGTAATATTAGGGAGTGTTGAAAATCCGTACATTACCATTACAAGGACTACGCTGTAGAAAACAGAACCTTTAATATCGAATTTTTCTCCTTTACATTCTGCCCATTCATCCTTTAGTTTCCAGTATGTCAGTATCAGGATCAAAATACCCAGAGGGATCATGGCGTAGAACAAACTCCTCCAACCTAAATACTGCGTCATTATACCTCCAAGAACGGGTCCTAGAGATAGAGCAATATAAACTGTGGCTATGTTAATTCCTATTGCTTTACCTCTTTCCTGTGGTGGGTAGACAGAAGTAATGATTGCAAGACCGGTGACGAATATCATGGCTCCTCCAATCCCTTGAATGATCCTGAATATAATCAGGGATTCTGCCGAGGGTGAAACTGCAGACAGGAACGAAGCTACAGTGAATATGATTACTCCATAGCTGAATATCTTCTTCATACCATAAATGTCTGATATTCTACCAAATGGGACAGCAAACATAGCTGCAGCAAGTAAAAATGATGTTGGAACCCAACTAAGGAGGATGGCACTCGTAGCAAATTCTGCCCCTATTGCGGGCAATGCAATGTTAACCGATGAACTCATAAATGGTGTTAAAAAGTTAGCTAAAGTTGCTACTAATAACGCTGCGATTCTTATTGAACTGTCTGTAGGTTTTGGTTTCATAGAGAATGATCTCCAAATCAATTAATATTTCATGATTTATTTTAAACCATTAAATATTAATAATCTTGGATTTGATCGGGTTTAAATTATTTTAATTGAAGTATATGGGTTTAATTTAAAAAATTCTCTTAAAAATTTTATTAAAAATAGCAAAATAAATAATCTATAAGAAGAGAAATAGAAGTGTTTGATCAACCAATCAAACAATGTTGTGCTTCTGTAGGAGCCTGAGTTCTTCAGTTGAGAGTTTTTTACCCTCTTTGAACTTCTCGTATATGTCCCTAGCAATCTCCTTTTCAGCCATATTCTTCTTTTTACTTTTCTCGCTTTCCATGTTCCGTTCTTTAGCTTTAACTTTATCAAGACTCTTATTTTTTCTTCTAATTTCATTAAGAACGGCTTTTACTTCTTCATGTTTTGCGGATGCTGTTTCACGGGTTTCAATGAACTTGTTGTGAGCGAGATCTGCCTTTGCCCTTACTTCATCAATGTTCTTGAAGTATTCGAGCATCTTCTCATGTGTTTCCTGGGCTTGGTCTGAAAATTCAACAACCTTAGCATGATGAGCTTCTGAAGTTTCTTTAAGTGCAATTGCTTCAGTTTGAACCTTTTCATCTTCCTTCATTTCTGAGAGAGTTTTACTGAGATCTTGAACNNATTTTGAGTATATCTCTTCTTCCAGAGGCATATTCCATTTTTTTCAGTTCTTGATTGGTTTCGTCCCGCAGTTTCTTATACTTACGAACTTCTTTGTTGATTTTGTCACGTTCATCACGGTACTTGAGAGCCTTGTCCAGATTTTCTTTTATGCTGGCGTTTAACTCGTCCCTCACCTTTTTGAATTCACGTGCATTTTCATTTAAGTTGTCACGTTCTTTTGTAAGTACTTTAAGTCTCTTTTCAAGTTCTTTTTTGTTTGAAAGTAATTCGGAAAAGCTTTTTCCAGCATCAGGATTTGGTTCAACTTTTACATCTGGAGATGATTTTTTAGCTGATGGTTCTTCTTTGTCTGTTTTTTCCTTTGCAGGTTCCTCAGATTCTTCTACTGGGGTTTCTTCTTTATTTGGTTCTGCTATTGGTTCTTCGGGTGTTGTCTCTTCTTTTTCATCGGGAGCTGCTTCATCAGAGGATTTATCTTTTTCTTCCTTTTCAGTAAATACGTTAAGAATTTCTCTTAAATCCTTTTTTTCAATAACAACATCCGCTTTTTCTTTTAAAACTGGTTTTGCATTGAATGCTATTCCTAAACCTGCTTCTTCAAGCATTGATACATCGTTTGCACCGTCTCCTACTGCTGCAGATTCTTCTGCTTTTACTTTTTCCATTTCCATTATCTCCTTCAGGATTTCCGCCTTCGAGCCTGTAACTAATGGACCGCTGACTTCTCCTGTCAATTTTCCTTTTTCCTCATGGAGAACATTTGAAAATGCGTAATCCAAACCTAGATCGTCTTTCATCCGGTTGGCGATGATTTCAAAACTACCGGTTATGGTTGCAATTTTATATCCTCTTTTTTTGAGTTCTGCAATAGTTTCTTCAGCCCCTTCCATAAGGGGAATTTTTGAAACGACTTCCTTAATATTTTCAACTGAAGCACCCTTAAGGAGTGCCGTCCTTTTTTTAAGGGCAGTTTCAAAATCTAGATCGCCTTCCATTGCTTTTTTAGTTAATTCTGAAATTTCAGATTCAACGTCCATTAATTTGCCAATTTCATCTATGGCTTCTCCATCAATAAGTACGTTATCAAGATCAAATGCTATGAGTTTAATCAAAAGATCACCGAGTTAAATCGAGTAAAGATTAAAATTATATCAAATCCAGTTCAGCTAGTCGTTCTTTAGTCTTTTCCACGCCGAGTTGAGCATCTTCAAAGCTTTTTGCACCGGTACAAACTACTTTCCCTGATCCAAATAAAAGTAAAACTACTTTAGGGTCATCAAGTCTGTAAACTAATCCTGGGAATTGTTCTGGTTCGTATTCTGTGTTTTCGAGATCTAGAGCCACGGATTCTAAGTTCAGGGTTTTCCCGAGGTTTGCTGAAGCAACTATGTTTTGGATTTTAATTTCAAATTCATGGGGAATTTCTTCGTCAAGTCCTCTCATTTTGTCTACTGCTATGTGTATGGCCTTTTTTGAGTCTTCTATTGACTTTGCACCGGTACACACCAGTTTTCCTGATCCAAATATGAGTGCTGCTGTTTTTGGTTCTTTTAATTTGTAAACCAATCCTGGAAATTGTTCTGAGTTATATTCAACTCCTTCCAGGGCAGGAGCTACTTGTGGAAGGTCTAGCGACTTTCCAAGCGCGGCAGATGCCACGATGTTTTCAACTTTAATTTCTACAGTTGTCATTAAATTTCCTCCAGATGTATTTAATTTATAATCAGAATTTAGTTTAATATTCTATAAATTGTTAATTACTAATTCAACTTATATAAAGATGCTTTTTTTACCACCTTTTTATATACTTATATATAGTTTTCAATACTTTTAAATCAAATTTTTGATCTAGTAATTTAAGGATATTTAATAGAGACGGTCTCAACTGATTCAACAACAGAATTATGATGGAAAACTTGCATTATCAAGTTATAAATTGAAATTTTTGAATTAAGTTCTTATTTATTAAAATTATACTATCATACGTTTAATGTGGTCTAATTGTAGGTGAGCCTTCATGTTAATAATAAATAAATGTAAATAAAAATAAGTGTATGGTTAATATAATTAATATAATTAGCTTTTATGATGGAGTATATCCATTCTAATACCTGTAGTTAAAGAAGGGGGAAATCTTATGCTTGGCCCTAAAAAGTATCGTAAGCAACTATTGGAATTGGGCATTGAGGGTATGGAAATAGATGTTTCTAGCATTGATGTTGCTATGGATACATTAAATCAGTTAAATGATATGGAAAAAATTTTAAAAAAAATCAGATTAAATGTCCGGGCAGATATAAGAAAGATCAGACTGGACTATGTAACTAAATTGAAAGCAGTTGATCAGTCCGCCAACATTAAAAAGGGCATATTATCCAGGAAGAAATCGGTTTCTAGTATCACAGAAGAAAAGAAAAAAATAACACGAGAAAGAAATCTTACTATAGCAACCTACGATGTTGTTGAGAACACCATAGATGATTACCTGGATCAGATAGATAATTCGAAATACTATATTAAGAATTCAATCCAGCGGAGGGTTGGTTAATCTAATTAATACTTATTTTATTGGCCAAGTAATTATTATCGAGTTGTGGGGGAGCTTATTTGATAGAAGTTGAAGTCAAGGCAAGTGTAAAGGATTTTATTGTCGTTAGGGAAAAATTGA
The DNA here is from genome assembly GCA_003162655.1 of Methanobacterium sp. GTDB lineage: Archaea > Methanobacteriota > Methanobacteria > Methanobacteriales > Methanobacteriaceae > Methanobacterium_B. The sequence goes on from PMMY01000161.1 coordinate 14,318, forward strand.
AGAAGATAGGTGCTGTTAAAATAAAAAAAGAGCATCAAATGGATGCATATTACAATGCTCCTCACAAAGACTTTGGTGAGACAGATGAAGCCCTAAGGATAAGGGAAATTCCAGAAGATGGAGAAAAAAGGATCATTCTCACATATAAAGGTGCTAAACTTGATAATGTGAGTAAAACACGTAATGAGATTGAGGTTGATGTATCAGATGCTGAAAATACTGCATTAATCCTAGAGAACCTAGGGTTTAGAAGGGCTGCCACAGTAAAAAAAGACAGGGATATCTACCACCTTGATAAGTTTATAGTAACCCTCGACACAGTTTACGATGTTGGAAACTTTGTTGAAATAGAAACAGAAGCTCATGAAGATGACGATACAAGCGAATCTATTGAGAGAATATTCAACATATACAAGAAGTTGGGTATTGAGGAAGGTTTTGAGAGAAGATCCTACTTGGAACTTATGGCAATAGGTTAAAAATTCACCATTGAATCTTCATTGAATAAGAGAAAGGATTATTAAATCATCTTTAGTTTTTCCCCATTTTTGATAAATTTAATTGAAGAAATTCAGAATAATTTAAATTTAAAGGAAAAGTAAATGTATATAAACATATTGATCTAAAAGATTTAACTAATATTCAATGACAATAACAAATAAAAGAATTAATAGAATGAAAATACTCACAATCAAATAGGAATAAATAAATTAATTCCTCACAAAGATAAGTAGAAAATCACAATATTTTCTTAAAATTTGTATTTAAAATTATCTATTATTTTAGATGAAAAAAATTAGGTGGGAATCTGTTGAAATACTTTGTAAGCCCTTTTAATAAAAAAGCAAATTTAAAGTTTCCAGAGAAGATAACAGTATACGATACAACACTAAGAGATGGTGAACAAACTCCTGGTGTTTGTTTGAGAACTCCTGAAAAACTTAAAATTGCAAAAAAGCTTGATGAAATTGGAATTCATCAGATTGAAGCAGGATTTCCAGTTGTATCTCATGAAGAAGAGAGATCAGTTAGAGCTATAGTTAAAGAAGATTTAAACGCTCAAATACTTGTTTTGTCACGTACCAAAAAGTCAGATATTGATACTGCCATTGACTGCGATGTCGATGGAATAATAACCTTTATGGCAACCTCAGATCTCCATCTTAAACACAAGATAAAGATGACCAGGGATGAGATACTAAACGTGTGTATGAACTCAATTGAACACGCCAAGGATCACGGACTATTTGTTGCATTTTCTGCAGAAGATGCTACAAGAACGGATTTAGATTTCCTGAAACAGATATACAAAAAAGCTGATAAGTTTGGTGTGGACAGGGTACACATAGCAGATACAGTAGGGGCTATAAGCCCGTACGGAATGGACTATCTTGTAAGAGAACTTAGATCTGATATTAATGCCGAAATTGCACTTCATTGTCACAACGACTTCGGAATGGCGCTTTCAAATTCGATAGCTGGATTATTGGCTGGTGCCAATGCAGTTTCAACAACGGTTAATGGAATAGGTGAAAGAGCGGGTAACTGTTCACTTGAAGAACTGATAATGTCACTGAAGATTATATATGATGTTGATCTGGACTTTGACATCAGCAAATTCTATGAACTATCAAAACTGGTTGAATCACTCACTAATATGAAAATACCCGATAACAAACCCATAGTAGGTAAAAACATATTCCGACATGAATCAGGAATACATGTAGACGCTGTTATCGAGGAACCATTAACCTACGAACCATTTTTACCCGAATTAGTAGGACAAAAGAGAAGAATAGTTCTTGGAAAACACTCGGGATGCAGGGCAGTCAGAGCAAAACTGAATGAATGTGGAATAGATGTTACAAAGGATGAACTCTGTAAGATAGTTGAGCAAGTTAAAAGCAAGAGAGAAGAGGGCAAATACATAAACGACGAACTTTTCAACAGCATTGTTAGATCCGTTAGAGGGCCATTTGAACTTTAAATAGTTAATATTTTACATGTTTACCAAATTTAAGGGTGGGTTTTTAAATAATTCTAGGATAAAATCAGCATGAACATAACAGAAAAAATTCTTGCAAGGGCAGCGGGTAAAAATATAGTAAATCCCGGTGAAATCATCGAGGTTGATGTTGATCTGGCCATGTCCCATGACGGAACATCTCCACCGACTATAAACACCTTTAAAAAGATTTCTGATAAAGTATGGGATCCAGATAAAATTGTTATAATTTGCGATCACACACTCCCCCCAAATACCATTGGATCAGCAGAATTTCATAAAGTTACTAAGAAATTTGCCAGAGAACAGGGTATAAAAAAGTATTTCAGCCATGGTGAAGGGATATGTCACCAGGTACTTCCTGAATACGGACTCATAAAGCCAGGTTCAGTAGTTGTGGGGGCGGATTCGCATACTTGCACACACGGAGCATTTGGAGCATTTGCTACTGGAATGGGTGCAACAGATATGGCATTCGTATTTGCAACGGGTAAAACTTGGTTCAGGGTACCGGAGGCATATAAAATAACAGTCGAAGGTAAACTTGGGGAATTTGTGACAGCCAAAGATGTAATTCTAAATATAATAGGTAAAATAGGCACCTACGGAGCAACCTATAAAACATTGGAATTTAAGGGCAACACAATTGAATCAATGGATGTGTCCGGTCGGATGACCATATGCAACATGGCAATTGAAAGTGGTGCAAAAAATGGTATTATGGAACCTAACAAGGCAACTTTACAGTATTTGAATGATAGAAACGTTAAATTATTTGAAGTTGTTAAGTCTGATAAAGGCTACTTATATGAAAGGGAATATAACTTCCAAGTCGATGATATGGAACCCCAAGTAGCATGTCCACATAACGTGGATAACGTCAGGCCAATCTCAAGTGTTGAGGGTACCACTATAAACCAAGCATTCATAGGTTCGTGTACAAATGGTCGTTTAGAAGATTTAATACAGGCAGGAGAAGTTCTTGAGGGAAAAAGGGTTCACGAAGATGTGAGACTCATAATAATTCCAGCTTCAGCTGAAATATACAGAAAAGCTCTTCATAATGGACTAATAGACACTTTTATGGATTCTGGAGCAATAATATGCAACCCTGGTTGTGGGCCATGTTTAGGAGGTCATATGGGTGTTCTCGGGTCTCAGGAGGTATGCATAGCTACCACGAACCGAAACTTCCTGGGAAGAATGGGAGACCCTGAATCTGAAGTTTTCCTGGCTAATCCTGCTGTTGTGGCGGCATCAGCTATTTCTGGAGAAATAAAGGATCCTAGAGGTTAAAAATGGACCATAATATTCTGGATGGAATAAAAAAGATTGAAAAGGAAGTAGGCAAACTTTCAAATGCTCAGAAGATACTGTTAACAACTGATGGTTCTGTAACCACCATACTCGATGTGATCCGTGGTCATGTTAAGATAGAAACTTTGGAACAGAAGTTTGTTGATGCTGACTTGGAAATGGCTCGATTATTGAATATTGAAGTTGGGGACACAGTAAATTACCGGGTTGTTGTTATAGAAACAGAAGACCCATTAATATATGCAATTTCACTCATTGCAGTTGAAAGACTTGAAAATGATTTTAAAGAGGATCTTATAAGGGCGGACATTCCTATTGGTAGGATACTTAGAAAACACAATATTGAATCTCGTAGGGAGATAAAATCTGTTTATTTCGAGGATCAGAGTCATGAAATTAGTAAAATATTTAAAATTGATTCTCCAATGCTCACCAGAACTTATAACATAATTCACAACGACGAAATTTTAATATGGCTCAAGGAAACATTTCCATACACACATTTCAGGGAATAATCCATTAAAATTTTAAAATTAATCTATTAATCCAATCAAATACGGAAAATTGAAAATAAAAGTGGTTAAAATGGGAGTTAAGTTCAGAGACATAGTATCCCCTGAAAGTATTAAATTTGAACAATTAGAAAATAAAATTGTTGCACTTGATGCTGCTAACATTATTTATCAGTTCCTCTCAAGTATAAGGCAGGTAGATGGCACACCATTAATGGATCAAAATGGGAATATCACATCACACTTCAGCGGCATACTTTACAGAACATCATCCCTTATAGAGAAGGGAATCAAACCCATTTACATCTTTGACGGCACTTCTGATATCTTAAAAAAAGATACTCAGGATAAAAGGCGGGAAGTTAAGGAAGAATCTCAGAAAAAGATGGAAGAAGCACTAGAAGAAGGCAGGATAGAAGATGCAAGGAAATATGCTGTAAGGACCTCTAGGATGTCCCCTAAAATTATTGATGGGTCAAAAAAACTTTTAGAACTCATGGGAGTGCCATACATACAAGCTGATGGAGAGGGTGAAGCTCAGGCATCTTATATGGTAGAAAAAGGTGATGCATGGTGTGTTGGATCCCAAGATTATGACTGTATACTATTCGGAGCTCCAAGAATGGTTAGAAACCTGACCGTAACCGGTGGAAAAGCCAATTTAGAAATGATTGATCTTAAAAAGGTTTTAGAAAAACTGGAGATAAGTAGAGAACAGTTGGTAGATGTTGCAATACTAGTTGGAACAGATTTTAACCGAGGGGTTAAGGGAATAGGAGCTAAAACAGGCTTAAAACTCATTAAAGAGCATGGAAATATATTAAATGTAATTAAAAAACTTGACATCCAGTTAGAAGTTGAACCAGAAATTTTGAGGAATATATTCCTTAAACACGATGTTGTATCTGATTATCAACTGAAATGGAAGTCTCCAAATATTGAAGGTGTTGTTGCATTCCTATGTGGTGAGCACGATTTTTCAGAGCCCAGGGTTCTAAGTGCCCTAGATAAATTTAAAAAAATTGACAACAAACAGAAGAGTCTAACTGACTGGTTCGGATAAGAATTTATTCTTTTTAAGATATTTTTAATGTTAAAATGCTGGATACTCTCCAAAAAATTCGGCAGCGTATCTTTTGGCTGTTTTAACTTGTGATGGATAGTTGATCTTCAGCTTGTCTTCAAGTTCTTTTCTATTACTGGAACCTGCAATTGCTTTCATAACATCCAAATAAATCTGAGTAGATTTTTCTGTAGGCCTGCAAGGCATCTCAAGTGTTATACAAACATCATCTCTTTTAAAAACCTTAGTTCTCAGATATGGAGCTACAGAACTAATTAAAACACCGTGTGCTAGTTCTATTAATGGTGGAACCCCAACCCTTTTTTTTCTGTCCAGATCAATGAGTTTAAGATAGCTATCAGGTTTGTAACAGTGTAGTTCAACGTATATAGTAGGTTTATAGGTGTTTATGATTTTTAATATTTTTTCACCCATTAGGGATTGATAATAGAGAGGATCTAATGTACTTAGATATTTACTTTCGGGGCAGTTGTAGAGTAGAAGTTTACCATCATCTACATCATCATCCTTTAACTGTTTAATGAGGTTAATAGTGGTTAAACCTTCTTTTCCATGGATTCCTCCTATGAAAATCCGTGTTGGTCCCCTACCCTTTGCAATTTCCCTTGAGAACATCATTTTCCTGATCTTTTATTTA
>PMMY01000278.1 GCA_003162655.1 Methanobacterium sp.
AAATAAAGATATATGAATGGTTTTAAGAAGAACTAAATTAGAATAATCAACAGATTAAACAGATGTTATATATTTAATTAGTTATAAGGTGTTTAGATGGTCTTCGATCAAAAAAATATTATATCAATCAGTGATTTCAGTAAAGATGATATTGATTACATCTTGAGACTTTCAGAGAAGATGGAACCAATAGCTAGGTCTAAAAAAAAGTCTAATGTGCTTTCAGGAAAGATGCTTGGAATGCTGTTCTATGAACCATCAACAAGAACCAGGCTCTCATTCGAAGCTGCTATGAAAAGGCTCGGAGGTAGCACTATCGGGTTCGCAGAGGCAAATGTTAGTTCGGCAACGAAAGGGGAAAATTTAACCGACACTGTGAAAATTGTAGGAGAATATTCAGATGCAATTGTAATAAGGCATAACATGGAAGGAACAGCTCGTTTTGCAAGCAGTGTAGTTGATGTACCAGTAATAAATGCTGGTGATGGTGCAGGTCAGCATCCCACCCAAACTTTGCTGGACTTATACACCATGAAGAGATTGCTCGGTAGAATAGACGAACTCCATGTAGCACTTATAGGAGATCTTAAATATGGTAGAACAGTTCATTCCCTTGCATATGCACTGGCAATGTTTGATGTTAAAATGAGCTTTGTATCTCCACCAGAATTGAAAATGCCAAGTGGAATAGTGCATGATTTGAATAAAGCAGGTGTATCAGTGAATGAAACTAATGATATTCATAATGTTCTAGACGATTCTGATGTACTTTATGTTACTAGAATCCAGAAAGAACGATTTCCAGATCCTGAAGAGTACTCTAAAATAAAGGGAGCTTATATGATCGATAAATCTCTATTGGAAGACACCGAACTTATTGTTATGCACCCTCTTCCAAGGATTGATGAAATATCTTACGATGTGGATAATACACCATATGGAAAGTATTTTGAACAAGCATTTTATGGTGTTCCTGTTCGTATGGCACTTTTCAAATCAATTATAGATAGTTTTGAATGATATATATTTTTAGTGAAATAAAGTTATAAATCAAATATTTTATTTTTGAAAATATATTAAGAATTCGAATGGATTATAAATTGTTTAGTATTATCCATTCCATATTGCGTCTTCAAGGAGTCCCATTTCGCACTGAAGATCTATGATATTGGTTCTTCCCTTTCCCCTTCCCCTTGAAATGGTTTTGGTGGATATCAAACCCAGCATTTCCAGTTCGTTTATGAAATCAAATATCCTCCTGTAGGAAACTGAATCCCCCTTAGAAAACTCTTTGTAAACTTCGTATAACCTTCCAGAAGTTATTTCTTCCTTTTCTTTGGTTAAATAAAGTATTGACTCCAGAACTTTTTGCTGTTGACTTGGAAGTGTCATCACAATATCTGTGACCTTATTATGTTCTATATAGTCCTTAGCCTCACGAACATAATTCTCAAAAACAGTTTCAGAAGCTTTTTCATCAGCAAGTTCGCCTGATGTACGAAGTAAATCTAGTGCATATCTAGCATCCCCTTCTTCTTTAGCTGCAAGTGCTGCACAGAGGGGTATAACATCATTGTTGAGTACGTTGTCTTTGAATGACATCCTTGACCTCTCATTAAGAATATCAACTAATTGTTGTGCATTGTATGGTGGGAAAACAATCTCCCTGTCACGAAGGCTGCTTCTAACCCTGGGTTTTATGAACTGTTTAAAATCAACAAAATTACTTATAGAAGCAATGGAAACATTATCAGTCCTGGTTAATGTATAAAGAAGACCATCACCATCATTCTTTAGTAAAATATCAACTTCATCAAGAATTATTATTAATATAAGATCCTTACCAAAGACATTTTTCTTGAAAAGATCACGAAAAGCATGTATAACTTCGGCTTTGGTCCATCCCCTATAAGGAACATCTCGCCCCATTTGCTGGCATAAACGAGCTATTACTTGGTATTCTGTAGTGTAATCTGTACATCGTATGTATTCTACCCTAACATTAACTTTTTTTTCCTTTGAAATTTGTTCTAATTGCTTCCTTGCAAATTTAGCAACCGCTGTCTTTCCAGTTCCAGTTTTACCATATATTGTAACATCAGGTGGAGTTACGCTGCTCAAAGCTTCAATCCAATATTTTGCAACAGATTTTATTTGTTCCTCACGATGAGGTAATTTTTCTGGTAGGAATCTATGATCCAAATATTTTTTGCATTTAAAAACCGTTTTTTTCTCGCCCAATTCTTCGAATATATTCATTCTACCACTTTAGTCCATTTTAATAATGATAATATTTGATTATCGGTGAAACATTCAGATATAAGCCTAATTGATTGATTTATATCAATTAAAATATTTGCATGTTTATTTAAGATTAGGCTTTTTTTGATTGAACTTGCTAACATTCATTCAGGAATGAGAGGTATATTTCAAGTGTAAAAAATTATGTGACGTCCAGCACATAAACGATATGAGGTGCATTTCAAGTGTAAAAACACGCAATCAAATATTCATATTATACTGAGAGGTGCATTGCAAGTGTAAACATAATATTTAATCGAAGTTTTTATTGATGGAAGGTGCATTTCAAGTGTAAATATTAATCAGTGAATTGTTAGTATTATAGTTTTCGTGTTACCTTTTGATAAAAAAATAATGATACTTTAAAAAATTTAAAATTTGAATTATAATCGATTAAAAGATTTTGTTTTGTAAAATAATGTGTATTTAAATTTAAAACTAAATTAAAACTATATTTAAGTATTAAATCTTCATTTAGAGAAAACTTTTTTTTATTAATATATGAACAATATTTGAGTTAAAAAAATAATAAAAATAATCAGTATTGAGAATAGATATTGAATTAATATAGATT